>CAMFIX010000086.1 GCA_945952425.1 uncultured Pseudorhodobacter sp.
AGATGTGTATAAGAGACAGGAATGGCATCGTGGGGGCGGTGGCGACGATTGCGGCCTCGGCCAAATCGTCCAATGCGCAGGCGGTGTTCCTGACGGCCGACACTGGCGGCGCGCTGCCCTTGTTGACCCAGCTTTTGATGGAGAACGGGGTCAGCCCCGCCACAACGCAGTATATCGGCCTGACGCGCTGGGATATCCCGACCGCCAACCTCACCCAGCCCGGCGTGCAGAACGGCTGGTTCGCGCTGCCGGACCCCAACCTCGCCCAGGGCTTCCTGACCCGCTATCAATCCACCTATGGCGCGGCGCCCCATGCGACGGCGGGGCTGGCCTATGACGGGATCGCGGCGGTGGGCGCGCTGGTCAAGCAGG
The DNA here is from genome assembly GCA_945952425.1 of uncultured Pseudorhodobacter sp. Classification (GTDB taxonomy): domain Bacteria; phylum Pseudomonadota; class Alphaproteobacteria; order Rhodobacterales; family Rhodobacteraceae; genus Stagnihabitans. Next base: position 373 of record CAMFIX010000086.1, read on the forward strand.
GCGGGCTCGCCCAGCTGTCGGGCCAGGGCCTGACCCAGCCGCAGGGCTTCGTCGGCGTCGGCGGCATCTTCCGCTTTGCCGCCAACGGCACCAACCAGCGCGGGCTGGCCGTGGCGCAGATCACCAACCAGGAAGTCCATGTCATCGACCCCGCGCCGCAAAGCTTCGGGGGCGCCGGGTACTGAGCCCATGTCGCGCGCCGTGAAGCCCGCTGCCCCGCGCGGCGTCGCCCTGATGCTGCCCGAGGCCGAGGTGCTGGACATCGGCCTCTTGCATCCGCGCATCCTGCAGGCCTGCAAGGGGGGGGAGCCCAAGGCCGCCCGCGCCGCCGTGGGCCTGCTCTTGGCCGAGGCCAAGGCGCAGGGCAATGCCCGTCTGGCCCAGGCCTTCGCCGCCGATCCGCGCAACGCCTTGCCCCTGACGCGCAGCCAGGCGCGGCTGACCGATGGGCTGGTGACCCTGGCCTTCGAAGCCGCCATCGCCATGCAGCCCCCGGCCACGCTGACCGATGCCGAGAGGCTCTCCGTCCTGGCCGTCGGCGGCTTCGGCCGGGCCGAGATGGCGCCGCATTCCGACGTCGACCTCTTGTTCCTTTACCCGCTGAAGATCACCGCCCGGGCGGAAACCATCATCGAGACCATGCTTTACATCCTCTGGGATCTGAAGCTGAAGGTCGGCCATTCCAGCCGCACGGTGAAGGACTGCCTGCGCCTTGGCCGCGAGGATATCACGATCCGCACGGCGCTTCTGGAGCATCGCCCGATCTGCGGCGACCCAGGTCTTGCGGCCGAGCTGGACGACAAGCTCTGGTCCGAGCTTTTCCGCAATACGGGCCGCGATTTCATCGAGGCCAAGCTGGCCGAGCGGGCGGAGCGGCACAAAAGGCAGGGCGGGCAGCGTTACGTGCTGGAGCCCAACGTGAAAGAGGCCAAGGGCGGGTTGCGCGACCTGCAGACGCTCTATTGGATCGGCAAATACCTGCACCGCGTCAGCTCTTCCGACGGGCTGGTGCAGGCGGGGCTGCTGACGGCGGAGGAATATGCGCTGTTCCAGCGGGCCGAGAACTTCCTCTGGGCCGCGCGCTGCCATCTGCACTACATCACCGGCCGCGCCACCGATCAGCTGACCTTCGACCTGCAGGTCGAGGTCGCCGCCCGGATGAACTACCGCGACACGCAAGGCCGTCGCGCGGTTGAACACTTCATGCAGGACTACTTCCGCCACGCCACCCGCGTCGGCGAATTGACGCGCGTCTTCCTGACCGAGCTGGAGGCCCGCCACGTCAAGCCCGAGGCGCGGCTGATGGGGTTTCTGAACCGCCGCAAGGCCAGCGCCGGTTACAAGCTGGTGCAGGGGCGGCTGGATGTGGCCGACCCGGTGCGCTTTCTGAAAGACCCGCTGAACATCCTGCGCGCCTTCGAAGAGGCTTTGCGCACCGGCTATCTTCTGCATCCCAATGCGATGCGGCTGATGGCCTCGAACCTGAATCTCATCGACGACCATGTGCGCGACGACCCCGAGGCGGTGCGGATTTTTCTTGCGACGCTTCTGGACCACGGCAACCCGGAACGCGCGCTCAGGCGGATGAACGAGCTGGGGGTTCTGGCCGCCTTCATCCCCGAATTCGAACCCATCGTCGCGATGATGCAGTTCAACGTCTATCACCACTACACGGTGGACGAGCACATCATCCAGTGCATCTCGGTCCTCGCCCAGATCGAGCGGGGCGAGCTGGTCGAAGAGCTTCCCGTCGCGACCGGCATCCTGAAGGCGGGGGTGAACCGGCGGGTGCTGTATGTGGCCCTGCTGCTGCATGACATCGGCAAGGGCCGCCCCGAGGACCATTCGATCCTCGGCGCCCAGATGGTGCGCCGGATCGCCCCGCGGCTGGGGCTGAACCCCGAAGAGGCCGAGACCGCCGAATGGCTGGTGCGCCATCACCTTCTGATGTCGGACGTGGCGCAAAAGCGCGACATCGGCGACCCGCGCACCGTGCGCGATTTCGCCAAGGCGGTGGAGACGCGCAAAAGGCTCGACCTGCTGACCGTCCTGACCGTCTGCGACATCCGCGGCGTGGGTCCGGGGACGTGGAACAACTGGAAGGCCATGCTGCTGCGGCAGCTTTACAGCCTGACGGCCGAGGCTTTGGAGGGGGGGCTGGAGACCTTCAACCGCGGCCGCGCGGTCGAGGAAAGCCGCGCCGCGCTGCGGGCCCGGCTTGGCGACTTCTCCCCCGAAGAGGTCGCCAAGGAAGCCGCCCGCCATTACGACCCCTATTGGCAGGGCCTGACGACCGACACGCAAGAGGCCTTCGCCCGCCTGCTGCAGGGTCTGAAAGACGACGAGATCCGCATCGACCTCCACCCAGAGCCGCAGCGCGACGCCACCCGCGCCTGTTTCGCCTTGGTCGATCACCCCGGGATTTTCTCGCGCCTGGCCGGGGCCTTGGCCCTTGTCGGCGCCAATGTGGTGGACGCGCGGACCTATACGTCGAAAGACGGCTATGCGACCGCGGTCTTCTGGGTCCAGGACGCCGAGGGCCATCCTTACGAGGTCACCCGCCTGCCCCGGCTGCGCGGCATGATCGACAAGACGCTGAAGGGCGAGGTCCGGCCCCGCACGGCGCTGGCAGATCGCGACAAGGTGAAGAAGCGCGAGCGCGAGTTCCGCTTCCCGACCCATATCGCTTTCGATAACGAGGGGTCGGAGATCTATACGATCGTCGAGGTCGACACCCGCGACCGTCCGGGCCTGCTTTACGACCTGACGCGGACCTTGGCGGCCAACAACATCTATATCGCATCCGCCGTGATCGCGACCTATGGGGCCCAGGTGGTCGATACCTTCTATGTCAAGGACATGTTCGGGCTGAAGCTGCACGCGAAGCACCGGCAAGAGGCCTTGGAGGCCAAGCTGCGCCAGGCCATCGCCGAGGGCGCCGAAAGGGCGCAGGGATGAGCAAGTCCCTGGTGCGCTCGATCATGACCGTGGGCGGCTGGACCCTGGTCTCGCGCGGCACGGGCTTTGCGCGCGATGTGATGATGGCGGCCTATCTCGGCACCGGCCCTGTGGCCGAGGCTTTCCTCGTCGCCTTCTCGCTGCCCAACATGTTCCGCCGCTTCTTCGCCGAGGGCGCTTTCAACATGGCCTTCGTGCCGATGTTCGCGAAAAAGTTGGAGGGTGGCGAGGACGCCGCCGGCTTCGCCCGCGACGCCTGGAACGGCATGCTCTGGGTGCTGATGGCCTTCACCGTTCTGGGGACGCTCTTGATGCCCTGGCTGGTCTGGGCCATGGCCTCGGGCTTTGTCGGAGAGCGCTTCGATCTGGCCGTCGAATTCGGCCGGATCAGCTTTTCCTATATCCTCTTCATATCCTTGGTGGCTTTGCTGTCGGGCGTTCTGACCACGCATGGCCATTTCTCCGAGGCGTCTTTCGTGCCGGTCCTGATGAACCTGGTCTTCATCGCCGCCATGTGGGTGGCGGTCTGGGCGGGGTGGGACATGGGGACGACGCTCTCCTGGACCGTGCCCTTGACCGGGATCGCGCAGCTGGCCTTCACCTGGTTTTCCGCCTGGCGGCTGGGTTATGGCTTCGGCATCGGCGTCCCCCGCCTGACGCCAGAGCTGAAGCGGCTGGCGGTGATCGCCGGGCCCGCCGTGCTGGCGGGGGGCGTGGTGCAGATCAACATGCTGGTCGGCCGCCAGGTCGCGAGCTTTACCGAAGGCGCAGTCGCCTGGCTGTCCTACGCCGACCGCCTGTATCAGCTGCCGCTCGGCGTGGTTGGCATCGCCATCGGCACAGTGCTCTTGCCCGAACTCTCCCGCCGCCTGCGCGCGGGCGACGGGGAGGGCGGCCGCGAGGCCTTCAACCGCGGCGCCGAATTTGCCCTGATGATGACGCTCCCCGCCGCCGTGGCGCTGGTCGTCATCGCCGTGCCGCTCTGCCAGGTTCTGTATCAACGCGGCGCCTTTTCGGCCGAGGACACCCAGGCCACCGCCCTGACCCTGGCGATCTATGGCGCTGGCCTGCCCGCCTTCGTCCTGCACAAGGTCTTGCAGCCGCTGTTCTACGCCCGCGAGGACAGCCGGTCGCCCTTCATATACGCCCTGGTCTCGATGGCGGTGAACGGCGGGCTGGCCGTGGGGTTGATGCCCCTGATCGGGTTCTCTGCCGCGGCCTGGGCCACGACGCTGTCGGGCTGGGCCATGGTGGCGCAGCTCTGGTGGGGCTCGCGCAGGATGGGCGCCGAGGCCGAGTTCGACGCCCGCTTCCGCGCCCGCCTGCCGCGGATCGTGCTGGCCTCGGGCGTCATGGGCGCGGTCCTGTGGGGCGCGGCGCTGGGCCTGCATGACGCGCTGGGCCTGCACCTCTGGCGCTATCTCGCGCTGCTGGCGCTTTGCCTGGTCGGCATCATCGCCTATTTCGGCGCCGCGGTCCTGCTCGGCGCCTTCCGCCTTTCGGACCTGCGCCAATTGCGCCGCCGCTGACCCTTTCACACCTTCCCCAACCCGGAGACCCCGATGTTCAAAGCCCTGGTGATGGAAAAGACCGGCGAGACCGCGACCCCCGTGATCCGCGAGGTGGCGGAGGCCGACCTGCCGCCTGGCAATGTCACCGTGGCGGTGGAATATTCCACGCTGAACTACAAGGACGGGCTTTGCATGGGGCCCACGGGCGGCGGGCTGGTGAAGGCCTGGCCGCATATTCCGGGCGTCGATCTCGCGGGCACGGTCGAGGCCAGCGACGATCCGCGCTATGCCCCGGGCGACAAGGTGTTGCTGGGCGGCTGGCGCGTGGGCGAGATCTGGTGGGGCGGTTTCGCGCAGAAGGCCCGTGTCAAGGCCGATTGGCTGGTGCCGCTGCCCCAGGGGCTCTCGACCCATGACGCGATGGCGATCGGCACCGCCGGGCTGACCTCGATGCTGGCCGTGATGGCGCTGGAGGATCACGGGCTGACCCCTGCCAAGGGCGAGGTTCTGGTGACCGGCGCGGCGGGGGGCGTGGGCTCGACCGCCGTGGCGATCCTCGCGCATCTGGGCTACCAGGTCGCGGGCGTCACCGGCCGACCCGAGACCGAAGCCTATCTGCGCGAACTGGGTGCCTCCCGCATCCTCCCCCGGGCCGAGCTGGCCGAGACGGTGAAGCGCCCCCTGGAGACCGAGACCTGGGCCGGTTGCATCGACGCGGTCGGCGGGCCGATGCTGGCCCGCGTGCTCGGCCAGATGAAATACGGCGCCTCGGTCGCCGCGGTGGGGCTGGCCGGGGGCGCGGGCCTGCCCGCCAGCGTCATCCCCTTCCTGCTGCGCGGCGTGAACCTTTTGGGTATCGACAGCGTCATGCGCCCCTATCCCGACCGGGTGAAGGCCTGGGGGCGGCTCGTCACCGACCTGCCGCTGCAGAAGTTGCGCGCCATGGTCGAACCCGCGACGCTTGGCGACCTGCCCGCGCTCGGCCCCGCCATCCTGAAGGGCGAGGTCAAGGGTCGGGTGGTGATCGACGTCAACGCCTGAGCCCGAATTTTCGCCGAAAATTCGGATCTTCGATTTTTCGGCGAAAAATCGGGCCTAGAGCCGCCAGTCGCCTTCGAAATCCGCTGGGATCATCAGGTTCTGCGCCCCGAATTTTGCGATGTCGCGCTCGCCGCAAAGCGCCATCGTCGTGTCGATCTCCTTGGCGATGACCTCCAGCGCGCGGGTCACGCCTTCCTGCCCCATCGCGCCCAGCCCATGCACGAAGGCGCGGCCGATCATCACGCCATGCGCCCCCATGCCGCGCGCCTTCAGCACGTCTTGCCCCGAGCGCACGCCGCCGTCCATCCAGACCTCGACCTTGTCGCCCACGGCCCTTGCGATCCCCGGCAGCTTGCGGATCGAGCTCAGCGCCCCGTCCAGCTGCCGCCCGCCATGGTTCGACACAACGATCGCCTCGCAGCCGAAATCCGCCGCCCGCCGCGCGTCTTCCTCGTCGAGAATGCCCTTCAGGATCAGCTTGCCGCCCCACATGTCGCGGATGCGGGCGATCTTGCCCCAGTCGAGCTCGGGGTCGAACTGTTCCGCCGTCCAGGACGACAGCGAAGAGAGGTTCGACACCCCCGTCGCATGGCCCACGATATTGCCGAAGGAATGCCTTTTGGTCTGCGCCATCCCCATCGCCCAGCGCCAGCGCAGGCCGATGTCGAGGATGTTGCGCAGGGTGGGTTTCGGAGGCGTGGAAAGCCCGTTCTTCAGGTCTTTGTGGCGTTGGCCCAGCAGTTGCAGGTCCAGCGTCAGCACCAGGGCAGAGCAACCGGCCTTCTTCGCGCGCTCCAGGCAGCGGCCGACGAAATCCCAGTCCTTCATCACGTAAAGCTGGAACCAGAAGGGCTTGGTCGTCGCCGCCGCCACGTCTTCGATCGAGCAGATCGACATGGTCGAGAGCGTGAAGGGCACGCCAAAGGCCTCGGCGGCGCGGGCGGCCTTGATCTCGCCGTCGGCGCATTGCATCCCCGTCAGCCCGACGGGCGCCAGCGCCACCGGCATCGCGACGGGCACACCTGCCATCGTGCTGGCAATCGTCCGGTTGGTCATGTCCACCGCGACCTTCTGGCGAAAGCGCAGCCGGGCGAAGTCGGAGGAATTCTCGCGGAAGGTCTGCTCGGTATAGCTGCCGCTTTCGCAGTAATCCCAGAACATCTTGGGCACCCGGCGCTTGTGCAGCCGTTTCAGGTCGTCGATGCAGGTGATGACGGGGGGAGAGAAAAGCGACATGTCGGGCCTCGGCGCTGGGTTTGTCGAACGTTACCCAATCGGGCCGACAGGGGCCAGATGCCGCGGCACCGCGCCCGAAAAAACCCGCGCCGGCGTCTACAACTTTGGTTTAGGCGCGGCATTCGAACGAATTCGCGCGCGGATGATCCTTTCGGTCGATTGACCGGGCGGAGCTCTTGCCGGAGGGCTCGGCTATTGGCCAGCGCGCCGGGACAGGTCCGGTCAAGGATCGGGCGCGGGCAAGGGGACAGGCATGATTTCAGGCAAGGCGGCATTGGTCCGGGCTTGCGTCATGGGGATGGCGCTGATCGGACTTTCGGGCTGCATGGAGGGGCAGGGGCGCGCGCCCTCGGCCAATGGGCTTTACGGCGATGCGGATGCGCTGGCGGCGCTGGACCTTGGCGCGCGCAACGGGCGGGCGGCGGCTTTGCCGATGGCCGCGGGCGCGCAGCCGACGCAGGTGGTGTTCTTCGACGACACGGTGACGCCGCAGGCCCCGCCCGCGGGCATCAAGGCCTCGGGGCAGGGCTATACGGTCAACCTGCAGGGCGTGCCGGTCGAGGTGGCGGCCAAGTCGCTTTTGGGCGACACTTTGGGATTATCGTATACGATCGACCCCGCGGTGACCGGCACGATCACGCTGGACACCGGCGGAGAAGTGCCGCGCGCCGACCTTCTGATGATCTTCGAGAACGCCCTGCAGGCCGACGGGTTGATCCTGGTGGCTGAGGGCGCGGGCTTTGCGATCCGGGCGCTGGATGGCGCGGGGACGACGGCGGCCATGTCGGCGGAGGGCTACGGCTTTTCGGCCCTGCCCCTGCGGCACATGGGGGCCAAGCGCATGCTCGCGCTGCTGGATGGGTTTGCGGCGCCCGAAGGCGCGATAAGGGCCTCGGAGAATGACGACTTCCTGTTGATCCGCGGTTCGGCCTCGGACCGGCGCAACATCATGGCCATGGTCCAGGCGCTGGATGTGGGGGTGCTGGCCAAGCCCTCGGCCGGCATCGCCTATCTGCAGAATGCCGATGCGGCGCAGGTGGCGGGCGACATGGCCACGCTGGCGCAGGGCGATCCGGAGGCGGGGAACTGGACGCTGCAGGTGCTGCAGCGGTCGAACGGGATTCTGGTGCAGGCGAAGAACCCGGCCGATTTGTCGCGGGCGGTGCGCTGGATCAGGCAGCTGGATCGGTCGGGCGGCATGGCGGGCAGCGATGTCTCGATCTACCAGGTGCAATATGCCAAGGCCTCGGCGCTGGCGGCGGTCCTGCAATCGACCTTCGGCGATGGGGCGGCCGCGGCACCGGAGGCGCCTGCGCCCGCGACCGGCGACGCCCCGGCCGCCCCCGCGACCCCCGCCGTGGCCGCCGTCGCGCAAACCGGCGGCGCCGTGCGCTTTACCGCCGACGATGGGGCGAACACGGTCGTGATCCGGGCGGCAACCCCCCTGCGGCAACAGGCGCTGCAGCTCTTGTCGGCGCTGGACAAGCCGCCGGTGCAGGTCTTGATCGACGTGGTCCTGGTCGAGGTCACGCTGAACGATGCGACCTCGCGCGGGGTGCAGGCTTACCTGTCCAGCCAGGCGGGGGCGCTGATCGCCTCGAACGGGACGACGACGGCGATTGCGGGCTCTGCCCCCGGGTTCAACCTGGTCCTGGGCAATGGCGTCAACCCCAAGCTCATCATCGACGACCTGGCGCAGGTGACCAAGGTCAAGGTTCTGTCAGCGCCCTCGGTCTCGGCCTTCGAGAACGAGGAGGCGACGATTAAGGTGGTCGAGCAGGTGCCCATCGTGACCCAGCAGGTGGTCTCGACCCAGGCGGGCAATGCGCCGGTGGTGAATTCGGTGGAATATCGCGACGCCGGGGTGATCCTGAAGGTGACGCCGCGAGTCAGCCAGACGGACCTGGTGAACCTGCAGGTCGATCAAGAGCTTTCGGCTGTCGTCCAGGGCAATACGGGGGCGGCGAGCCTGACGCCGACGCTGCGGGAACAGTCGATTTCCACGCGGGTGGCGGTGTTCGACCAGCAGACGGTGGCTTTGGGGGGGCTTATCAGCCAGCAGGATACGGCGGGGCGCAACAAGCTGTTCGGGTCCCTGACCAACCATGCCAGCAGCGAGAAGGGGCGGACGGAGCTGGTGGTCCTCATCACGCCCCATGTCGCGCGCAACCCGGCCC
>CAMFIX010000087.1 GCA_945952425.1 uncultured Pseudorhodobacter sp.
GTTATGGGCACGCGATGGCCCCTGGGGGGTCTCGGGGACCAACATTCCATCTGGCGCCCCGGGCTTGACCAAGGGCGCCGATTCTGGAAACGCTGACCCCAACCCGTCGAGGCCCCGGGTCAAGCCCGGGGCGCCCAATCCCAAAACCCCTCAGGTTCGGATCGTCCCGTCGCCCGTCACCAGGTACTTGAAGCTGCACAGCTGCTCTGCGCCCACCGGCCCGCGCGCATGCATCTTGCCCGTCGCAATCCCGATCTCGCCGCCAAAGCCGAACTCGCCGCCATCGGCGAACTGGGTCGAGGCATTGCGCATCAGGATCGCCGAATCCAGCCGCTGGAAGAAGCGTTCCGCCGTCGCGTCATTCTCGGTCAGGATGCTTTCGGTATGGCTGGAGCCATACTTCCGGATATGGGCAATCGCTTCGTCCACGCCATCGACCAGCTTGGCCGCGATAATCATGTCCAGGAACTCCCGCCCGAAGTCGTCCGGCGCGGCCTTGACCGTGCCCGGCACCTTCAGCAGCTCGCCTTCCGTCCGCACCTCGACCCCGGCCTTCAGCAGGTCTTCGATCAAGACGGCGCCGTGCTTGGTATAGAACTGCCAGTCGATCAGCAGGCATTCCGCCGCGCCGCAGATGCCGGTCCGGCGGGTCTTGGCGTTCACCACGACCTTGCGCGCCTTCTCCAGGTCGGCATCGCGGTCGGCGTAGACGTGACAGATGCCCTCCAGATGGGCGAAGACCGGCACCCGCGCCTCGTCCTGCACGCGGCCCACCAGCCCCTTGCCGCCGCGGGGCACGATCACGTCGATAAACCGCGTCGCCCGCAGCATCTCGCCCACCATCGCCCGGTCCGTCACCGGAATCATCTGGATCGCAGCCTCCGGCAGCCGCGCCTCCTTCAGCCCCGCCACCATGCAGTCATGGATCGCCATCGAGGTCTCGTGGCTTTCCGAGCCGCCCCGCAGGATCACCGCATTCCCGGCCTTCAGGCACAAAGCCCCGGCATCCGCCGTCACGTTCGGACGGCTTTCATAGATGACCCCCACGACCCCCAAAGGCGTCGCAACCCGCTGAATGTGCAGCCCGTTCGGCCGATCCCATTCCGCCAGCACCCGCCCGACCGGGTCTTTCAACTCCGCCACCTGGCGCAGACCGTCGACCATGCCCCGGATGCGGTTTTCGTTCAGCACCAGCCGGTCGCGCATCGCCGGAGCGATCCCCCGCGCATCCGCGGCATCCAGGTCCAGGACATTGGCGTCCAAAATCTCCTGCCGCCGCTCCCAGACGAAATGCGCGGCAGAAACCAGCGCCGCATATTTCCGCTCCTGGCTCGCATAAGCCAGCTCCGCCGCCGCCGCTTTCGCGCGCGACCCGATCTCGTTCATCAGCCCGGCAAAATCCTCGCTCACGGCCAATCCTTTCATACTTGCTCAAATATCTCCACGGGGGTCCGGGGGTGTGAAACCCCCGGGGGTGGGACATCAGACCACCATATCGTCGCGGTGCACCAGCGCGCCCCGGCCCTCATAGCCCAGGATCGCCGCGATTTCCCCCGACCGATGCCCGGCAATCGCCTTCGCCTCGGCCGCGGTATAGCGTACCAGACCCTTGCCGATCACGACGCCGGCTGGGGAAACCAGGGCCACCGGATCGCCGCGCCCGAAGCTGCCTTCGACCGAGACGACGCCGGCCGGCAGAAGGCTCTTGCCCTCCGCCATGGCCTTGACCGCTCCTGCATCCAGCCGCAGCTGCCCGCGCGGCTTCATCGCGTTGATCCAGCGCTTGCGCGCCGCCTGGGGATCGCTTTGCGCCACGAGCCAGGTCCGGTTCGCGCCCTCGGCCAAGGCCTTCAGCGGCCGCAGAACCGAGCCCTCCATGATCGCCATGGCACAGCCCCCCGCCACGGCGGTCTTGGCCGCCAGAAGCTTGGTCTTCATGCCGCCCTTCGACAGGCCCGAAATCGGGTCGCCCGCCATGGCCTCGATCTCGGGCGTGATCTTTTCCACCAGGTCGAAGCGGATCGCCGAGGCGTCCTCCTTCGGATTGGCCGAATAGAACCCATCGACATCCGAGAGCAGGATCAGCTGGTCCGCCCCCACCGTCACCGCGATCTGCGCGGCCAGCCGGTCGTTGTCGCCGAAGCGGATCTCGTCGGTCGCCACCGTGTCGTTCTCGTTCACGATGGGCACGCAGCCCAGACCCAGCAAAGTCTCCATCGTCGCGCGGCTGTTCAAATAGCGCCGCCGGTCCTCGGTATCCTCCAGCGTCACCAGCACCTGCGCCGTCGTGATGCCATGCGGCGCCAGCACCTCTTCATAGGCCCGCGCCAGCCGGATTTGCCCGACCGCAGCGCAGGCCTGGCTTTGCTCCAGCGTCAGCGCCCCCGTCCCCAGCCCCAGCACCGCCCGCCCCAAGGCGATGGAGCCGGACGACACCAGCACCACATCCGCCCCGCGCACCTTGGCCTCGGCCACATCCATGGCCAAAGCCGACAGCCAGGCCTGCCGCAGCCCGCGGGCCCGGTCGACCAGCAGCGCCGAGCCGATCTTGATGACCAGCCTCTTGGCCTCGCGGATATCGGGGGCCTGCAGCGCGCTCAAGGATGCCACGGCGTCACCTCCTTGGGCTTTTCACTGGCCGCCACGATCTGCGCCATCAGTGCGCGCAAGACATCCTGCAACCCCTTGCCCGCCACGCCCGAGATGACGAAGACCTCTCCGCCGCTCGCTTTTTCAAGCGCCCGCCGCCGGTCGCTGATCTGCTTGGCATCCATCGCATCGCATTTCGTCATGGCCAGGATGCGGCGCTTGTCGCCCAGAACCTCCGAGTAAGCCTCGATCTCGCGGATGATGGTGCGGTAATCCTTGGTGATGGTCGAAGAGGTGCCATCGACCAGGTGCAGCAGCACCTTGCAGCGTTCCACATGGGCGAGGAACTGCATGCCAAGGCCCCGGCCTTCACTGGCGCCCTCGATCAGGCCGGGGATATCGGCCATCACGAACTCCGCCCCGTCGATGCCGACGACGCCGAGGTTCGGCACCAGGGTCGTGAACGGGTAATCCGCGATCTTCGGCCGGGCGTTGGACACCGCCGCGAGGAAGGTCGATTTCCCCGCATTGGGCAGCCCCAAAAGCCCCGCATCGGCAATCAGCTTCAGCCGCAGCCAGATCGTGCGCTCCACCCCCTCGATCCCCGGGTTGGCGCGCGCAGGGCTCCGGTTGGTCGAGGTCTTGAAACGCAGGTTGCCCCAGCCGCCGTTGCCGCCCTCGGCCAGGCACACCCGCTGGCCGACCTCGGTCAGGTCGGCGATGACGGTCTCTTCGTCCTCGTCCAGGATTTCGGTGCCCAAGGGCACCTTCAACGTGATGTCGTCGCCCGACTTGCCGGTCTTCTGGTTGCCCATGCCGGGCTGGCCGGACTTGGCGAAGAAATGCTGCTGATAGCGGTAGTCGATCAGCGTGTTCATGCCGTCGAAGGCCTCGACCCAGACCGAGCCGCCCCGCCCGCCGTCGCCGCCATCGGGGCCCCCGAACTCCACGAACTTCTCGCGCCGGAAGCTGACGCAGCCCGCACCGCCGCCGCCCGAGCGGATATAGACTTTGGCGAGGTCGAGGAACTTCATGGGCGCACTCCTAGGGGGTTGTCCTGCCGATAAACCCCAAGACCCTTGGGCGCAAGGCTTTCAGCGCAAGGCGCGCAGCACATCGGGCGAGGCCTGGCCGGTCACTGCCCGCCCCGTCGCCTGCTGCCAGCCCGCGATGGCCGCCCGGGTCTTCGGCCCAAAGACCCCGTCCTGCGAGCCGGTGTCATAGCCCAAAGCCGTCAGCCGCTTTTGCAAGAGCACCCTTTCGTCTTGCGTCAACCCCGTCGCATCGGGCGGAAAGCCCCCGACCAGCGGCCCGCCCCCCGCCACCCGGTCCGAGAGGACGCCGACCCCCACCATATACCGCTCCGCCGAGTTATAGGCGCCCAGAACCCTGCCGTTGTGAAACAGCAGGAACCCCGGGCCCGAGGTCAGGATCAGCCGCCCCTTCAGCCCCGAGGAGACCGCGGTGACCGGCGTCACCCCAAGCTTGCGCCATTCCGCCACCGTGCGCGTTGCGGGTTTCGTGCCCTTGGGCACCCGCACCTCCACCCCCCAGGGCTCGCCATGGGTCCAGCCCGCCTGGTTCAGGTAATGCGCGGCCGAGGCCAGGGCATCGGCCGGATCGTCGCCCCAATGGTCCGATTTCCCGTCGCCATTGGCATCGACGGCAAAGCTGCGGTAGGTCGTCGGGATGAACTGCATATGCCCCATGGCGCCCGCCCAGCCGCCCAGCATCCGGTCGGGCGTCACATCGCCGTGCTGCAGGATCTTCAAGGCCGCCACCAGCTGCCCTTCGAAGAACTTCCCCCGCCGCCCCTCATAGGCCAGGGTCGAGAGGGCCGAGATCACCGGCACCGTGCCGCGTTTCGTGCCGTAAAAGCTCTCCACCCCCCAAAGCGCCACCAGAACCTTGGGCTCGACCCCATAGGCCCGCTCGATCCGCCGCAAGAGGCCCGCATTCTTCGCCAGCGCCTTGCGCCCCGCGGCGACCCTGTCGTCGCTGGCGGTGATGGCAAGGTAATCCTCCATGCCATAGATGCTTTCGGCCTGGTTGCGGTCTTTCTCGATCACCCCCGGCACGAAGCCCGCATGGGCGAAGGCCGCGCGGAAGGTGGCATCGCTGATCCCCGCCTTCTTCGCCCGGGCACGGAAGGCATCGACCCAGGCGCTCCACCCCTGATCCGCCACCGGCGCGAAATCCTGCGCCCAAGCGGCTAGGGGAGCCGCCATCAACCCCGCCAAAAGCCCGCGCCGTGAAATGCCTGCCAACATCCGCTCACCTCTTTTCCTTGAAACCCTATACGGCGCCTGCACCTCTTGTCATTCCCCGACTTCCGCCGCATCACGCGGCCATGACGCTGACCACCCTGCTCCAGCTGGTTTCCGCCGGCCTGATCGCCCCCGAAGACGCCCCCGGCCTCGCCCCCGTGGCCGAGACCTTCCGCGTCGCCGTGACCGCGCCCATGGCGCGGCCCGAACTCGCCGCGCAATTCGTCCCCAGTCTGGCCGAGCTTCTGACCCGCGCCGAGGAACTCGCCGACCCGATCGGCGATCATGCGCATGAGCCCACCCCGGGCCTGACCCATCGCTATCCCGACCGGGTGATCCTGCATGCGACCCAGACCTGCGAGGTCTATTGCCGCTTCTGCTTTCGCCGCGAGTCTGTGGGCGCCTCGGGCCACCTGCCCGAAGAGGCCCTGACCGCCGCCCTGAACCACATCGCCAAGACCCCCGCCATCCGCGAGGTCATCCTGACCGGCGGCGATCCGATGGTTCTGTCGCCCCGCCGCCTTGGCGATCTCTTGGCCCGGCTTGCCGCGATCCCGCATGTCGATGTCGTGCGCTTTCACACCCGCATCCCCGTGGTGAACCCCGCCCGCATCACCGAAGACCTCATCGCCGCCATGGACATCCGCCCCGCCGTCTGGGTCGTCGTCCACACCAACCACCCGGCCGAGATCACGCCAGAGGCCGCGGCGGCGCTGAGAAAACTCTCCCGCGCCGGCGTGCCCCTGCTGAGCCAATCCGTCCTCCTGAAAGGCGTCAACGACGACGCCTCGACGCTGGAGACCCTCTTCCGCGCCCTCATCGCCAACCGGGTGAAGCCCTATTACCTGCACCACGCCGACCTCGCGAAGGGCACGTCGCATTTCCGCACCACCATCGCCGAGGGCCAGGCGATCATGGCCCAGCTTCGCGGCAGGCTCTCCGGCATCGCCCAGCCGACCTATGTGCTGGATATCCCCGGCGGCCATGGCAAAGTGCCCATCGGCCCCTCTTACCTCGCGCAGGAGGCCGACCGCTGGCAGGTCACCGACCCCAAGGGCCACCGGCATGCTTACGCCGATGTGACGAGAGGTGACGTGCAGCCCCCCGCCCCGGCGCCTATATTGGCCCCATGAAATTCGCAGCCCTCTTCACCGTCTTCGCCCTCGCAAGCCCCCTCCAGGCCGCCGAGATCCCCTTGTCGCAGCTGTCGGCCTATCTGCAGGGCCTGGTCACCGGCGAGGCGAGCTTCACCCAGACGAATTCCGACGGCTCGACGTCCAAGGGCAAGATCACCCTGAAACGGCCGGGCTTTGCGCGCTTCGAATATGCGGCGCCGGACAAGACGCTGGTGCTGGCCTCCTCCGGCATCGTCGCGGTCTTTGACGGCAAGACCAATTCGGCGCCCCAGCAATACCAGCTGAACCAGACGCCGCTGGGCCTGATCCTCGGCCGCAACATCGACCTGGCCAATTCGCCCATGGTGGTCGATCACACCGAATACCAGGGCGACACCCATGTGCTGGCGCAAGACCCCGCCCATCCCGACCAGGGCTCCATCGAGCTGATCTTCGGCGACAGCCCGGTGCGGCTGAAGGGCTGGATCACAACGGACGAGACCGGCGGGCAGACCTCGCTGGTGCTGGGCGCCTTTGCCACCGGGCAAAGCTATTCGCCCAACCTCTTCTCGATCGACCAGGAAAAGGCCCGGCGCGGGATCAAGTGACCCCCGCCTGTTCCAACACCCCGGCGTTTCCAAGACCCTAGCGCAGGCAGACCTGCAGCTGGTCGTGGTACATGTTGGCCCGCGCGCCGACCTTGGCCGCGACACTGACCAGCCAGCCCTTGGCCTCGTGGCTGCCGTTCGAAAAGCCCCGCCGCCCCTCGTGATAGGCCAGGTACTGGTTCTCGGCATCGGACTTCGAAATCCCCAGCTCGGCCGTCGTGCCGTTGATATACCAGCCCATGAAATCGGTCGCATCGCGGATGTTGTCGCGCCGCGCGCCGCCCCGGCGTTGCTCGCGCTTGTAATCGTCCCAGGTGCTGTCCAGGGCCTGGGCATAGCCATAGGCGCTGCTTTGCCGCCCCATCGGGATCACCCCCAGCGCATATTGATGCGGGGTCCGCGCATTGCCGATGAACTTGCTCTCCTGGTAGAGGATCGCCATCTGCACCGAGATCGGCACCCCCCATTTCGCCTGGACGGCCCGCATGGCCCGCAGATACTGCGGCCGCTGCTTGACCACCGAACAGGCGTCATCCATGTTGCGCGGCGCCGAAAAGTTGCCTCCGCCGCAAGAGGCGAGGAAAAGCAACAGGATCGACGCACGGAAAGCTCTGCTCATCTGCCCCTCATGCGTTCTTGTTTTGTGGCAAGATAGGCGAGAAATCCTGACTTTCCAATGGCAGAACCTGGGCTTGCGGGCGAAAAGCCGCCAACTGTCGGTCGAAAGGCCACAGATTGTTTCCCTCTCGGCGGCGCGCATCGGTGGACATGGGTTTACGACAGGTTTACTGAAAGGGCTCAAGGAGACCGGCATGATGCTTTCGACCGCCGCCAAATATCACATCGGCCAGGTGCTGAGACATCGCAAGCATCCGTTCCGCGGCGTGGTCTTCGATGTCGATGCCATGTTTTCGAACACCGAGGAATGGTATCAGAACATCCCCGAAGAGGCGCGGCCGTCCAAGGATCAGCCTTTCTATCACCTTCTGGCCGAGAACGACCAAAGCTATTACGTGGCCTATGTGTCCGAGCAGAACCTCGTGCCCGACGAAACCGGCGAGCCGATGAGCCATCCCGACCTGCCCGATCTCTTCGGCGATTTCGAGGATGGCGTCTATCCGCTGCAATTCCAGTTGAATTGAGCGCGGTTACCCTTCCGTAACCCCTTGTCGTCTAAGGTCGGCCCTGACCAGATGAAAGGGCGCTTCATGAACCTGACGACCGAACACAAGGGCGACATCCTGCTGATCACCGTGATGGATGACCGCATCGACGCCGCCTCCGCCATCCAGTTCAAGGAACAGATGCGCGACATCACCAGCGCCCCTTCGGCCCGTGTCGTGCTCGACATGTCGAACGTGGGCTTTCTCGACAGCTCGGGCCTCGGCGCGGTGGTGGCGGTGATGAAGGCGCTCGGCCCCGTGCGGCGGCTGGAATTGTCAGGCCTGACCACGACGGTCGAAAAGGTGTTCCGCCTGACGCGGATGGACACGGTCTTCGTCATCCACAAATCCCTGCCCGAGGGGCTGAAGGCCGCTGGCTGAGGGGCCCGCGATGTGCGCCCCCGGCCTCCTGGCCCTGACAGAGCTGCAATTCCCGGCCGAAACCACCGCGGTGCGCGAGGGTTTGGCCCGGTTGATGGCCAGCCCCTGCCTGCAGGGGCTCGGCGCGGAAGATCGCGGCACGGCCGAGGTCGTACTGGCAGAGGCGCTGAACAACGTGGTCGAACACGCCTATGCGCGCTGGTCGGGCGACGTGCTGGTCACGCTGCGCCGCGAGCCGACTCAGGTCGAGGTGCGGATCACCGATCACGGCCTGCCGATGCCGCAAGCATCCCCCCCCCAGGGCGCCCTGCCCGAGATCGGCGCCTTCGACGACCTGCCCGAGGGGGGATTCGGCTGGTTCCTGATTCGCAGCCTGGCGCGCGAGCTGACCTACCGCCGCCAGGGCGAGCGCAACGAACTGACCTTCGCCATCCCCGTCGACAATTGGGAAGCCTGAGCGTCTTTGTTTCGAATCCAAGGAAACCGCCACGAAACCGCCTTCAGCCGCCCCCATTTCCGTCGCCTCCCCCCGCCAAAGTCGGTCTTGTAGCTGCATAAGGCTTCACCTCGGCGCTGCGGATCATAGCCCCCACCCAGTCCGCGGCGCCGAGGTTCTCTGCCGGGCAAATCGGTCGGATAAACGGCCCCAGTCGGCGCAACGCGGGTTTTCGCGGCAAGCCGGGCACCGGCCGCAAAGACCAACCCCTCCCGCCGCGCAGCTTCGTCTCCCCGTGCATAGCCGCCCTGACCTGCCCCTACATGCGCCGAATCGGCAAGGTCAGACCGCCCGCCCCCCAGTCGGCAGGGCCCGCAGGCCCAGATCAACTCCGCCCGAAAAGTCGGCAGGACCGCCTCCACAAACACAAAACCGCGCGACCGCGCCCCGCCGGCTCGCCCACAAAGTCGGCAGAGGTGCCCAAATGCGCAACCTGCGACCTGCGCAAAGCCCCTGCCACAGCTCCACGCTTCCGGCCAAGCGCGCCCCCCCGGCCCATGCCATGAGTCGGCGCAGCCGCCGCAAGAATCACCCATCTCTACGGTCAGCAGCCCCCCAACCCGAAGCCCCCATCGGACAGCCACCACCCCAACTCCACGCTAATCCGCACCTCCGGCGAGCGAGAGCCCACCGCCAAGCCCCCACCCCATGCCC
>CAMFIX010000088.1 GCA_945952425.1 uncultured Pseudorhodobacter sp.
GGATTACCTCTTCCAGGTCTATCCCGGCACCAGGGTCGTGGCGCAGCAGGCCAAGGGCATCCTCTATATGCCGCTCGTCACCGAGATGGGCATCGGCATCGGCGGCTCTTTCGGGCGTGGCGCCTTGCGGATCAACGATGTGACGGTGGATTACTACTCGGCCACCTCGGCCTCCATCGGGCTGCAGATCGGGGCGCAGCAATATGCCCATGCGATCTTCTTCATGACCGACGAGGCCTTGGCCAACTTCCGCCGCTCGAACGGCTGGGTCGCGGGGGCTTCGGCCAAATATGCCACGCCCGAGGAAGGCGCGGCCCTGGGGTCGGACACCACGCAGATCGACCCGGTCACCGTCTTTATCTTCGGCCAACAGGGGCTGATCGTCGGGGCCACGGTCGAGGGCGTGAAATACTCGCGCATCATCCCCTAAGCCCATGGGGCTTGCCCAAGGCGCCGCGGCGGTGCATGAGGCAGGGATGAGAGACACGCCCGACATCCTTTGCATCGGCTCGGTCCTGTGGGACATCATCGGGCGGGCCTCGGTGCCTTTGGGCCTCGGCGGAGACGTCCCCGGCCGGATCACCCGGTTGCCCGGGGGCGTGGCGCTGAACATCGCGATGACGCTGGCGCGGCTCGGGCTGCGGCCGGGGCTGGTGTCGGCGGTGGGCCGCGATGCCGAGGGCGACGATCTGTTGCGCGCCTGTGCCGCCCGGGGGCTGATCTGCGACCATGTCCACCGCAGCGACCGGCCCACGGATGTCTATATGGCGATCGAGGCCGAAGCGGGGCTTGTGGCCGCCATCGCCGATGCCCATGGGCTGGAGGCGGCGGGGGCGGCGATCCTGGCGCCCCTGGAGGATGGGCGGCTGGGAAGCCCTGACGCGCCTTGGGCGGGCATGATCGCGCTGGACGGCAACCTGACCGAGGCGCTTCTGACCGAGATCGCGGGCTCGCCCCTGTTTACCCGGGCCGACCTGCGCGTGGCCCCGGCCTCGCCGGGCAAGGCCCTGCGGCTGCGGCCCCTGCTGACCCATCCCGGCGCCACGCTTTACGTCAACCTGGCCGAGGCTCGCCTGATCGCCGCCTGCCCCGATGCCAGCGCACCAGAGGCCGCCGAGGCGCTTCTGGCGCAAGGCGGGCGCCGCGTGCTGGTCACCGATGGCGCCAACACCTGCGCCATGGCCCATGACGGCGCCATCCTGACGGCCCAGCCGCCGCAAGTGACCGTCCGCCGCATCACCGGCGCGGGCGATACGTTCATGGCCGCCCATATCGTCGCCGAGCGCCAGGGCGCCTCGGCCGGGGTGGCGCTGGAGGCCGCGCTGAAGGCGGCGGCCGATTACATCTCACAGGAGGTCGGCGCATGACGCTGCACGCTTTGCTCACCCTCTCGCCCGAAGTCGCCGAGGCCCGCGCGCAAGGCCGCCCGCTGGTCGCGCTGGAATCGACGATCATCACCCATGGCATGCCCTGGCCGCAGAATGTCGAAACCGCCCGCGCGGTCGAGGCCGAGGTGCGCGCCCATGGCGCGGTGCCCGCGACCATCGCGGTGATGGGCGGACGCATCCATGTGGGGCTGACGGCGGAAGAGCTGGAGACGCTCGGCCAGGCCAAGGGGGTGATGAAGCTGTCGCGCGCGGACCTTGCGGCCTGCCTCGCGCAAGGGAGGGTGGGGGCGACGACGGTGGCCGCGACGATGATCTGTGCGGCGCTGGCGGGCATCAAGGTCTTTGCCACCGGCGGCATCGGGGGCGTGCATCGCGGGGCGGAGAGCAGCTTCGACATCTCGGCCGACCTGCTGGAATTCGCCCAGACCCCGGTGACGGTCGTGGCCGCCGGCGCCAAGGCGATCCTGGACCTGCCCAAGACCCTGGAGGTGCTGGAGACCCATGGCGTCCCGGTCATCGCCTATGGCCAGGACGATTTCCCGGCCTTCTGGTCGCGCTCTTCGGGGCTGAAGGCGCCCTTGCGTATGGACAGCGCGGCCGAGATCGCCAGGGCCGCCCGGCTGCGGGCGGAATTGGGCTTGCCCGGCGGGCAGCTCGTCGCCAACCCGATCCCCGAGGCCGCGGAAATCCCCCGGGCCGAGATCATGCCGGTGATCGAACAGGCGCTGACCGAGGCCGCCACCCAGGGCATCGCCGCCAAGGCCGTGACGCCCTTCCTCTTGCAGCGCATCTTCGAACTGACCGCGGGCCGCTCGCTGGAGTCCAACATCGCCCTGGTGATGAACAACGCCCGGCTGGCAGCCGCCATCGCCGCCGCCTGAGGAACAGGCATACGCGGTCACAAGACAGTCATGGCCCTGACATGAGACACGGGCAGGCTTTGCTTTGCCGCGTGGCACTGCCATATAACAGCGATGAGTGATCCGATCCGCCGCAGCCTTGCCGCCCGCCTCCGCGCCTCGTTCCTGACGGGGCTGGTCGTCGTTTTGCCCATCGGGCTGACCATCTATCTGATCTGGGCGGTGATCGGCTATTTGGACGGCTGGATCTTGCCGTTGATCCCGGGGGGCTATCAGCCCCAGGCCTTGACCGAATATTACTTCGGCCCCGGCCATTCCTTCCCGATCCGAGGGGTCGGGGTCGTGGTCTTCCTGGTCTTCACGACCCTGGTCGGCTGGATCGCCAAGGGGCTGATCGGGCGGACGGTTCTGGGGCAGCTCGACGGGCTGGTGAACCGGATGCCGGTGGTGCGGTCCTTGTATTCCGCGCTGAAGCAGGTGGCAGAGACGGTCTTCAACAAGACCGAAGCCTCGTTCGAAAAGACCTGCCTGGTGGAGTTCCCAAGGCCCGGCGTCTGGACCCTGGGCCTGATCTCGGCCCGCCCCAAGGGCGAGATCGCGATGCGGCTGGGCTCGGAGGTGATCGCGGTCTTCATTGGTCTCACGCCGTTTACCAGCGGCTTCGTGGTCTTCGTGCCGCGCAAGGATGTGATCGAGCTGGACCTGACCCCGGAAGAGGCCGCCAAGCTGGTCGCCTCGGGCGGGCTGGTCTATCCGCTGAAGGACAGCACAGCCGGACAGGCCTGAACTCAGCAGAGCGCTGGCGCGCAAGTTCATATCTCGCCTCTGGCGCAAGCGCCAACCGGCTCGGCACGTCGCTCCGCGGGGGATATTTGTGCAAATGTGAAACGAGAGGGAGGCGAAGCCCCGCGCGGCACCGCCCCTCATTTTCTGTCTGAAAATATCCCCGCCGGAGGCTCACCGAGCCGGTTGGGCTATGCCCAGAGGCGAGATATAAACTTGCGCGCAAGCGCTCCTTTTGACGGCAGCCGCCTAAAGCGCCGTCCAGCCGCCGTCCACGCTGAGCGTCGTGCCGGTCACCTGGTCGGCATGCGGACCACACAGGTAAACCGTCGTCCCGCCGATCTGCTCCACCGTCGCGAATTGGCGGGAGGGTTGGCGCAGGAGCATCACCTCGCGGATCACCGTTTCGCGGTCCATGTTGTGGACCTTCATCTGGTCGGGGATCTGCGCCTCGACCAAGGGCGTCAGCACATAGCCCGGGCAGATCGCATTGGCGGTGATGCCCATGCCCGCCACCTCCAGCGCCGTGGTCTTGGTCAGGCCGACGACCCCATGCTTGGCGGCGATATAGGCGGATTTGAAGGGCGAGGCGGTCAGCCCATGGGCGGAGGCGATGTTGACCACCCTGCCCCAGCCCTTGGCCTTCATCCCCGGCAGGGCGGCGGCCGTGGTGTGGAAGGCGGAAGACAGGTTGATCGCCAGGATGCGGTTCCACATCTCGACCGGGAAATCCTCGATCGGCGCCACATGCTGGATGCCCGCGTTGTTCACCAGGATGTCGCAGCCCCCTGCAGCCGCCACCAGCGCCCGGCAGGCCGCCCCGTCGCTCATATCGGCGGCAATGTAGCGCACGCTCACCCCGTGGCGCGCAGAGAGGTCGGCGGCCAAGGCGTGATCTTCCGGCCGGTCGGTGAAGGAGTTCAGCACGACCGCGGCCCCCGCCGCGGCCAGGGCCTCGGCCACGCCGAGCCCGATGCCCGAATTCGACCCGGTGATGACGGCACGCTTGCCCTGCAGCATCTGGAACCCTCCGCTTTGCCGCCACCAGAATGCTGCAGCCGCGAAGGAAAGGGAAGCACCCGCCGCCGGCCCATCGGCCAAGTCTCGCCGCCCACGCGCGAGGGCCAAAAAAAACGCCCGCGCGAAGCGGGCGTCAAGTCGTTGAGGCAGGTTTCATACAGGCAAGAAACCTATCGAGCAGTAAGTTCTATATAGCCTCCCTAGATTAACACTTCAAGCTAAAGGTTTGAAAAGGGCTGCGCCTGGGCATAGTCTTCAACCATCTTCGGAAGTCGAAAGGATTGTTGACGATGCGCCCCGCAATCGCCCGCCTCTGCCGGGCCTCGGCCCTTGGCCTCTTGGCCGGCCTCGTCGCCCTGCCCCTGATGGCCGAACCGCGCCAGGGCATAGCTATGTATGGCGAACCGGCTTTGCCACCTGATTTTGTGGCCCTGCCGCAGGCCAATCCGCAGGCGCCGCAGGGCGGCACGGTCACCTTCGGCGAGGCGGGCAGTTTCGATTCGCTCAACCCTTTCATCACCAAGGGCCAGGCCCCGGGCGCCGTCTCGCCCCTGACGGTCGAGACGCTGATGGCGCGGAACTACGACGAGCCCTTCTCGCTGTATGGCCTTCTGGCCGAATCGGTCGACACCGATGATTCGCGCTCTTACGTGGAATTTACCCTGCGTGAGGGGGCGAGGTTTTCCGACGGCAGCCCGGTGACCACCGATGACGTGCTGTGGTCGATGGAGACCCTGGGCACGCAAGGCAACCCACGTTACGCGGCCGCCTGGAAGAAAGTGGCGAGCGCGACCGCCACCGGGCCGCGCTCGGTCCGCTTCACCTTTTCGGCACCCGACCGCGAGCTGCCGCTGCTTTTGGGCCTGCGCCCGATCCTGAAGAAGGCGCAATTCGCGGCCCGCGACTTCGCGACCTCCAGCCTGGAGCCCGTCATCGGCTCGGGGCCCTATGTCGTCGACAAGGTCGATGCGGGCAATTCGATCAGCTTCAAGAAGAACCCCGACTGGTGGGGCAAGGATCTGGCCTTCAACAAGGGGCTGTGGAACTTCGCCGAGATCAAGTATCTGTACTTCGCCGACCCTTCCGTGATGGTCGAGGCGCTGAAGGCCGGCAACATCGACCTCTATCGCGAAAGCAATGCCGCGAAATGGGAGACGGATTACGCCTTCCCCGCCGTCGCCTCGGGCGAGGTGGTGAAGGAAGAGATCCCCCACCACCGGCCCTCGGGCATGTCGGGTTTCGTCTTCAACACCCGCAAGCCGCTTTTTGCCGATTGGCGCGTGCGCGAGGCGCTGATCGACAGTTTCAACTTCGAATTCGTGAACCAGAGCCTGAATGCCGGCAAGCTGCCGCGCGCCACCAGCTATTACGCCAATTCCGAACTGGCGGGCGATGTCGCCAACCCCGCCTCGGCCCCGGTCGCGGCGCTTCTGGAGCCCTACAAGGCCGACCTGCCCCCCGGCACGCTGGAGGGCTATGCCCTGCCCGTCAGCGACGGCAGCGAGGCCAACCGCGCCAATATCCGCAAGGCGACCAAGCTGATGGAAGAGGCGGGCTGGCAGGTGAAGGACGGCGTGCTGACCGATGCGGCAGGCAAGCCCATGACGATCGAGCTTCTGCTGGCCAATGGCGCCAGCGATGCGATCTCGGCCGCCAATATCTGGGCCAAGGGGCTGGAGAAGCTGGGGGTGAAGCTGACGATCACCACGGCCGACAGCGCGGCCTACAAGGAGCGGGTCACGAAATACGATTATGACATGATCTGGAACGCCTGGAGCCTCAGCCTGTCGCCCGGCAACGAGCAGATCCTCTACTGGGGGTCGGATGGCGTGACGACGGAGGGGACGCGCAACTACATGGGGGTGAATTCCAAGGCGGTGGATGGGCTGATCGCGACGATGGTCGGCTCAAAAGACCGCGAGAGTTTCGTGAGCGCGGTGCAGGCGCTTGACCGCGTGCTGACGGCGGGGCGATATGTGATCCCGTTCTGGTATTCCGACGTCAGCCGCGTGGCCCACAAGGCCGAGCTGCACCACCCCGACCGGCTGCCCTTGTATGGCGACTGGCTGGGGTTCGTGCCGGATGTGTGGTGGTATCAGGCGAAGTGAAACGAGAGGCAGGATAATGAAGAAACTGATGGTGATGGCGCTTTTGGGCCTTTTGGCGGCTTGCAACACGGTCTCGGGCGTGGGGCAGGACATTTCGGCCGGCGCCAACCGGGTGGGCGGCTGGTTCGGCGGGTAAAAGGGGGCGGCTGCCCCCTTACACCCCCGCCTGGAGGGGTTTCACACCCCTCCAGACCTCCCCGTGGGATATTTGAGCCAGTATGAAAGGGGGGCACGCCCATCTTTCATACTTGCCCAAATACTCCTTGCGACCGCACCACCGCAGCCTGCTTTCAATTTGGCCTAAATACTCACGGGGTTCTCAGGGGTGGGTAACACCCTTGAGCTGGGGGGCCCGGGGGGACTGGTCCCCCCGATCAGCTCAGCGACGTCACCCAAAGGATCGTCGCATCCTCTTCCGAGAGGCTGACGACATTATGCCCCATCGTCGCATCGTAATAGGCGCTGTCGCCGCGTTTCAAATCCACGGGCTCGTAGAACTCGGTGTAAAGCCGGATGATGCCGGTCAGGACGTAAAGGAATTCCTCGCCCTCGTGGCGGACCCAGCCGTCGAAATCTTCCATCGCCCGGGCGCGGATCGTGGCGCGGTAGGGCAGCATCTGCTTGGTGCGCAAGCCCCCGCCGAGGAGTTCGTGTTCATAGGTCGCGGTCGCATGGGCCTGGCCGGTGCCGGTCTTGGTGACCGCCATCCGCCCCGACACCTGCGCCTTGGCGGCGGGGGTGAAAAGCTGGGGAACCGAGATCTTCAGCCCCTCGGCCAGCTTCCTCACCGCGTCATAGGTGGGCGACATCTGGCCGTTCTCGATCTTGGACAGGGTGGACCTGGCCAGCCCCGCCTGCGCTGCCGCCTGGTCCAGCGTCCAGCCCTTCGCTTTCCGCAGCTCGCGCACCCGCAGGCCGAGGTCCAGCGGCTCGGGCGGCGGTTCGGCGGCGTCGGGCGTCTCGCGCGCGATGCGGATCAGTCGGCGGGGATCGGAATTGGTCATGGGCCTTGATACCCCCCCGGGCCCGCCACCGCAACGGGGGCGGGGGAGGCCAATTCCACCCCGTTAGCGCAAACATCATGGACAGCCCCCGGGCCGGCATGGATAAAGGCCCGGCCAAGTCGAAGGAGGCCCCGATGCGCACCACCCGGATCGTCCAGAAGATCCTGTCCCATTACGAAGGCGAAACCCCCGGCGTGAAGGCGAACCTCGCCCGGATGCTGATGGAGGGCAAGCTCGGCGGCACCGGCAAGATGATTATCCTGCCGGTCGACCAGGGCTTCGAACACGGGCCGGCGCGCAGCTTCTCGGTCAATCCGGCGGCCTATGATCCGCATTACCACTACCAGATGGCGGTGGATGCCGGGCTCTCGGCCTATGCCGCGCCCATCGGCCCGCTGGAGGCCGGGGCGGATACGTTCGCGGGGCAAATCCCGACGATCCTGAAGGTGAACTCGTCCAATTCGCTGCTGCCCAAGGTGGCGCCGAAGACGCAGGCCATCACGGCGAGCGTGGATGACGCGCTGCGGCTGGGCTGCTCGGCCATCGGCTTCACGATCTATCCGGGGTCGTCTGCGTCGCTCGAGATGTTCTCCGACATCGCCGAGATGCGGCGCGAGGCGGCGGCCAAGGGGATTGCGACCATCATCTGGTCTTACCCCCGCGGCGAAGACCTGGACAAGGATGGCGAGACGGCGGCCGATGTGACGGCCTATGCCGCCCATATAGCGGCCTTGCTCGGTGCGCATATCATCAAGGTGAAGCTGGCCTCCAGCCACCTGAGCCAGCCCGAAGCCAAGAAGGCTTTCGAGGCGGGCAAGGTTCCGGTCGCGACCCAGGCCGACCGGGTGCGGGAATGCGTGCGGTCCGTGCTGAACGGCAAGAGGGTCATCGTGTTTTCGGGCGGGGCGGCCAAGGGCGCCGACTCGGTGCTGGACGATGCCCGCGCGATCCGCGACGGCGGCGGCAATGGCTCGATCATCGGGCGCAACTGCTTCCAGCGCCCGCGGGAAGAGGCGATGCAGCTTCTGCAGACCATGGTGGACATCTACAAGGGCAAGGCCTGAGGCTTGGCTTGACGGATGCGAACGGCCCGGGGAAACTCGGGCCGTTTTCATTTGGAGGTTTCATGCGCCCCGTTCTTTTTGCCCTGCTGGCCCTGACCGCCCCACCCCTGCCCGCCCTGGCGCAGGAGGGCGAGCCCCTGCCCCCCGGCTATCCGCCGAAACTCGGCGAGGTGCAGCTGGTCGAGGCGGGCAAGAGCACGCGCCTGACGACCTATGATTTCTCGATCGGCGCCTTCGATGCCTCGGCCTGGTTCGGCGAGGGGCTTCGTGGGCGGGGGTTCCAGCTGATGGCCTATCCCGACGAGAATCCCGATGCGACAAAGGGGCGCTTGTTCCTTTGGGGCGGGCTTGATGCCTGGGCGCCGGGCAAGACCCGGGCGGCGCTGGTCGAAATCCTGATGGGGACCGACATCGACGGCCGCCGCTGGACCTCGGCGGGCAAGCCGGCCGAGCTGGTGATCGATAGCTTCACGCCGCAGGAGAAGGGCCATAGCTCGGGCTATGGCCATGTCACCGGCCATTTCAGCGCGACGGTCTGTTCGGGCGACAAAGACCCGGTCGTCGTCGCCCCGAATGCCCGCTGCCGCGAGGTCTCGGGCCGCTTTGCCACCGATGCGCAATATTCCCCCTAGCCGATTTCAAACGTCGATTTTCCTTGGCGTTCCGGGGCTTTTTTGGCAAATTGCGCCAAAGCCCCGGAAGTGGGCGACAGAGGCAAGCATGACCCAGAACGACCCCCGCCGCCGCATGGCCTCGATGGCCTATTTCGCCTTGATCGCCATCATCGGCGGCAATTTCGTCTTTGCCGCGGTGCAGGGCGATTACGGCGTCTTTCGCCAGGCGCAGACCGCGGGGGAAATCGCCGATCTGACGGCCGAGCGCGACAAGCTTTCGGCCGACCTGGCCGAGCTGAAGAACCTGACGCACCGGCTCTCGGACAGCTATCTGGATATGGATCTCTTGGACGAACAGGTGCGCT
>CAMFIX010000089.1 GCA_945952425.1 uncultured Pseudorhodobacter sp.
GTTCGCCGCCAAGGCCTGTGTTCTCTGCCACGCGGTCAACGGGATCGGCGGCACGGATGCGCCGCCGCTGGATGCCTCGACCATGCCGGCGATGATGAACCCCTTCGACTTCGCCGCCGGCATGTGGCGTGGCGCGGAGGCGATGCAGGCGTTGCAACGCGACGAACTCGGTGCCCCGATCGAACTGACAGGGCAGGAGTTGGCCGACATCACAGCCTTCGTCCATGATGCCGAGGAGCAGAAGCGGTTCTCGACAGCCGACATCCCGGCTCCGGTGCGGGCGTTGATGATGAAGATGGATGGCGGCGCGGCAACATCGCCCTGAATGCCGTGCAATGATTGAAGGAGGTGGAACATGTGTCTTTCGGCGGGGGTGAGCTTTACGGCCAGCGTGCTGCTGACCGGCGGCGGGGTGGCGATCGTCGCCAAGGCGCTGCAGCGCAACCTGCGTTACCTGCCGCTTGGGTTGATGCCGCTTTTCGCCGGGATCCAGCAGTTCATGGAGGGCAATGTCTGGGTGGGCGTCAACACCGGCGACCATTTCCAGATGGTCTGGGGCGCGATGGGCTTCATCTTCTTCACTTGGTTCATGTGGCCGTTCTGGATTCCCTTCGCGGTCTGGGCGCTGGAGAAGCCGACCAGCGCGCGCCGTCCGTGGTTCCTCGCCATGGCATTCCTGGGCCTCGTGCTGGGCGTGCTGCTTTATGTGCCGCATGGTCTCGGAACCGACTGGCTGGTGGTCACGGTCAACCATCATTCGCTCGCCTACGAAAATTCGATGCTGCTGGACCAGTTCCTGCCGCGCTGGCTGACCTATACGCTTTACGTCTTCCTGATCGTCGTCCCGCCAGCCCTGTCGAGCTATCGCCACATGCGGCATTTCGCGCTGACCGTCGCGGCGGTGGTTATTCTGGACGTCACCCTGCTGCGCTTCGCTTATATCTCGTTCTTCTGTTTGCTGGCCGGGTTGGCGACCCTGCATCTGGTCTGGATCATCCTGACCAACCGCTGCGCAGTGGAATGCCCGGAACTCTTCGGAATGGATCGCAGGCCTCGCCCCGCGTGAGACTGCGTCGCCTTCCGGTCGGAATTTTCAGAAAGGATGCCTTCCGATGCCCCTCTCCCTCACCTTCCTCGGCGCCGCCGGCACCGTCACCGGGTCGCGCTTCCTGCTGGAGGACGGCCCGCGCCGCGTGCTGGTGGATTGCGGTCTGTTTCAGGGCCTCAAAGAGCTTCGGCTGCGCAACTGGGAAGCTTTTCCGGTCGCGCCCGCGACCATCGACACGGTGCTGCTGACCCATGCCCATATCGACCACAGCGGCTATCTGCCGGCGCTGGTGCGCGACGGGTTCCGGGGCCGCATCCACTGTTCAGAGGCCACCCGCGACCTCTGCGCCATCCTGTTGCGCGACAGCGCCTTCCTGCAGGAGAAGGATGCCGCCTATGCCAACCGCCATGGCTTTTCCAAGCACAAGCCGGCCAAGCCGCTTTACACCATCCGTGATGCCGAAGCGGCACTTGAACGCTTCGCAGGACTGCCCTTCGGCAAAAGCCAGGCCCTGGACGACATGACGCTGACCTTGCGGCATTCCGGCCATATCCTTGGCGCAGCCACGCTTGATTGCCTCTGGCGTGGGCAGCGGATCGTGTTTTCCGGCGATCTCGGGCGCTATGACGACGAGGTCATGCTCGACCCCGAGCCGGTCAGCGAGGCGGATTATCTGGTGGTCGAATCGACCTATGGCGACCGCCGCCACGACTCCGGACACGCGCAAGAGGCGCTGGCCGCCATCGTCAACCCGACAGTGGCGCGCGGCGGCACCGTCGTCATCCCGGCCTTTGCGGTCGGGCGGGTGCAGACGCTGCTCTACCACATCGAAAAGGCGATGGCGTCCGGTCTGATGCGCCGGGTTCCGGTCTTCCTCGACAGCCCGATGGCAGTGAGTGCCAACGAGCTTCTCTGCTCGCACCTCGAGGATCACCGTCTGGCGCCCGACGCCTGCATGCGTGCCTGCGAGGTGGCGACCTATGTCCGGGATGTGGAGGCGTCGAAAGCATTGACCGAAAATCCGATGCCGAAGATCATCCTTTCGGCCAGCGGCATGGCGACGGGAGGGCGTGTCTTGCATCATCTGAAACGCTTCGCGCCCGACCGGCGCAGCGCCGTAGTCCTGGCAGGCTATCAGGCAGCCGGCACCCGCGGGGCATCGCTTCTGGCGGGCGCGGAGACCCTGCGCATCCACGGTGAGGACATTCCGGTCCGGGCCAGCGTCCACAACCTGCCCATGCTTTCCGCCCATGCCGATGCCGATGAAATCCTGCGCTGGCTCGGCGACTTCCACACCGCTCCGCGCGAGACGTTCATCGTGCACGGCGAACCTGAGGCATCGGCGGCCCTGAAACGGCGGATCGAAGCTGAACTCCGCTGGAAATGCCGCGTGGCGCAACCGGTGGAGCGGGTGGTGCTGGCATGATCGCGGCAGTTGCTCCGCCACCGGATCACCCGCGGCATGGGCTGAAGGCGCGCCGGATAGGCGTCGTGACGGCGGATGAGGCCGTCGTCTTCATGCGGGAAGATTGCCATGTCTGTCGGGCCGAGGGGCTGGGCTCGCGCACCCGGGTGCTGCTGACCGTGGGCGAGAAGAGCGTCGTCGCGACGCTCTACCAGGTGACATCCGATCTTCTGGGTCATGGCGAGGCAGGCCTGTCGGAGGCCGCGTGGGAGAAGTTGGGCGTTGCCGAGGGTACCGCGATCCTGGTGTCGCATCCGCCGCCGCTCGAATCCTTCCGCGACGTCCGGGCCCGCATCTTCGGCAAGCGGCTGGACGAACGGCAATTCGCCGGCATCATCGCGGATGTGGCGACGGGGCGCTATTCGGTTGTCGAGACGGCAGCCTTCCTGACCGCCGGCTCCGCCTTTCCGCTGGACGAGGCGGAGACCACAGCGCTGACCCGGGTGATGGTGGCAGCGGGCCAGCAGTTGCGCTGGGGCAGCAGCCCGATCGTGGACAAACATTGCATCGGCGGCTTGCCGGGCAACCGCACCACGCCGATCGTCGTCGCCATCGTGGCGGCGCTGGGGCTGACCATGCCCAAGACCTCCTCGCGCGCGATCACTTCGCCGGCCGGCACCGCCGACACGATGGAGACGCTGGCGCCGGTCGATCTGGATGTGGACCAGATCCGCCGGGTCGTGGAGAACGAAGGAGGTTGCGTGGTCTGGGGCGGGGCGGTGAATCTGAGCCCGGCGGATGATCTTCTGATCCGGGTCGAGCGCGTGCTGGACCTTGATTCTGAAGGGCAGCTGGTCGCCTCGGTCCTGTCGAAGAAGGTGGCGGCGGGCGCAAGCCACCTGGTGCTGGACCTGCCGGTCGGACCTACGGCGAAGCTGCGCAGCCAGGCTGCGGCCGAGGCCCTTTCGGCCCGCCTGATCGCCGTGGCAAGCGCCTTCGGCATCCGCTGTCAGGCGCTGGTCTCGGATGGCAGCCAGCCCGTCGGATTCGGGATCGGCCCGGCATTGGAGGCGCGCGACGTGGTAGCGGTGCTGCGCCAGATCCCCGAGTGTCCCTTAGATCTGCAAGTCCGGGCCTGCACCTTGGCCGGGGCGATCCTGGAGCTGGCGGGTCGCTGTCCCGCCGGTGCGGGCGCGTCGCTGGCTGCCGAGACGCTGCGCAACGGACGGGCGTGGGAGAAGTTCCAGCGCATTTGCGAGGCCCAGGGCGGCATGCGCCAGCCGCCCGTCGCTGCCGAGCGCCAGCCGTGGCTTGCACCGGCGACGGGCACGGTCACGACCATCGATAACCGCGTGCTGGCCCGCGTCGCCAAGCTGGCCGGGGCGCCGGCCATGAAGGCGGCAGGGGTGGACCTGCAGGTCAAACTCGGCGATCGGGTGGCGCAAGGACAGCCGCTGTTCTACATCCATGCCGAGACGCTGGCGGAAATCGACTACGCGCTCCATTACGCGAACGTGGTGGCATTGCCGATTGCTGTTGCACCGGATGACGGAAAGGAGATCGCCTGATGCCCGCACCGGCCTCTCTGGTCCCGCTGATTTACCCGATGCCCGGCAACGAGGCCTTTGCCCGGGCGCTGGCAGACAGGCTGTCGGCGGATCTTGGCACAATCGAGACGCGCAGCTTTCCCGATGGCGAGACCTATCTGCGGCTCCGCACCGATCCCGCCGGGCGCGAGGTGGCGCTGGTCTGCACGTTGGACCGCCCCAATGCGAAACTGGCACCCCTGCTTTTTGCCGCCGATGCGGCCAGGGATCTTGGGGCGCGGCGGGTCGGGCTGGTGGCGCCTTACCTGTCCTACCTCCGGCAGGACCGCCGCTTTCATTCCGGCGAGGCGATCACCTCGGCCAGTTTCGGTCGGATCGTTTCGACGAGCTTCGACTGGCTGGTGACCGTCGATCCGCACCTGCATCGCTATGATACTCTTGACGAAGTCTATGCCATTCCCACCCGCACGGTCGCCGCCGCCCCGCGCCTGTCCGACTGGATCGCGCGCAATGTGCCTAACCCGGTGGTGATCGGCCCCGATGAGGAAAGCCGGCAATGGGTCTCGCAGGTCGCATCGCTTGCTGGGGCACCGTGGCAGGTGCTGGAAAAAGAGCGGCTCGGCGACCTCGAGGTAAGGGTGTCCCTGCCCGACCTGAAACGCCTCGCCGGGCGGATGCCGGTTCTGGTGGACGACATCATATCCTCGGCATGGACAATGGTCGCCGCCGCCCGGCACCTGACGGCGAGCGGCTGCCCGCCTCCGATCTGCCTGGGCGTTCACGCCGTCTTTGCAGAGGGCAGCCACGCACTTCTTGCCGAAGCCGCCGGGAAGATCGTGACGACGAACACCATCTGTCATGTCACAAACGGCATCAATGTGACACCTGATCTGGCTGCCTCGGTCGCGGGCTTGCTCGCGGAAAGAAGATCGTAGCGCCCGAAATCGGACCCGACATGCAGATCGAACCCGTCGTTGTCCGTCGCCGCGAAAGGGTGAATGGTGGAGGGGCGCTGACGAGCCGGCGCGCATTCATGGTGATGTCCTACCCAGACCTCTGCTCTCAGACCCTGCCGCGTTCTTCTGCCAGCCTCGAAGTTCGACCGAATGGGAACCTGAGCGGGACAGATTCAGTCACTCCGGAAAGCCGGGTAGGTCTTTGCCATGATCGACAGCACAAAGCCCATGATCTGTCAGCACTTCGATGACACGGCAGTCGGAAACGGTCCCGCCCGTGCAACCTTGGACCATCCGCTCCAGCTCTGCTTTCAACGCCTGTAACCGGGCGATGCGGCCCTCGACCGCGATCAACTGTGCCCGGGCAATGGCATCGACCTCGGCGCAGGATTGGTCGGGGCGGTCGGACAGGCCCAGAAGATCGCGGATCGCGTCCAGCGGAAAGCCCAGTTCGCGGGCGTGGCGGATGAAGGCCAGGCGGTCCTGCACGGCGCGGGAATAGAGCCGCTGGTTGCCGGTGGAGCGCTCGGCATCCGGCAAGAGGCCGATCTGCTCATAGTAGCGGATCGTCGGCACCTTGACCCCTGCCGCCGCACCCAATTTTCCGATGGTGAGCATGAGAAACCCCTTGAACCTCTAGTTGCTATAGACATTAGGTGTCTGATTCGATGGATGCAAGGGCCGCTTTGGTGGCGAAAGGACTGTGATGTCGGATGATGTGAAAGCGGGCGGTGCGAACGAACGGCACGATTGGACGGTGACTGGCATGGATTGCGCGTCTTGCGCGGCCAAGATCACCACAGCGTTGGAACGCCTGCCCGGTGTCGCGGATGTTCAGGTTGCCGTTATGTCGGAAAGGTTGAGTCTGCGGCTGGAACCGGGTGGCACCGGGCGCGAGGGCGTCGAGGCGGTGGTCAAGAAACTGGGCTATGGCATTGCCCCGAAAGGTCAGCCGACCGGCAAGCGCAAGTTCGCGATGCCTGCGGCGGTTGATCATGCTGGCCATGACCACGACGATCACGCCGGACATGACCACGGCAAGCCGGCGAAGGCCGCTGCGGCTGACGATCATTCCGGCCACGGTGGCCCCGGACACAGCCATGCCACGGCGCCGGAAGATATGGGCAAACATTGGTATGAAACCGGCAAGGGCAGGCTGGTGATCGGCACCGGGCTGCTGCTGGCCGCAGCCACGTTGGTCAAACTGTTTGCGTCCGAACAGATCGCGCTCTGGGCCTTTGTCGCCGCCTGCGTGATCGGCGTCTTCCCGGTGGCGCGTCGTGCCCTTGCCGCATTGCGGGCGGGTATCCCTTTCACCATCGAAGCGCTGATGACCATCGCCGCGGTGGGTGCCCTGTTCATCGGTGCCGCCGAGGAAGCCGCGCTGGTGGTCTTTCTCTTCGCGGTGGGCGAGGTGCTGGAGGGTGTCGCCGCCGACCGCGCCCGGGCGTCGATCCGCGCCTTGGCCGATCTGGTGCCGAAGACCGCACTGCTGGAAGAAAACGGCATCACCCGCGAAGTCGACGCCGCCGCGCTGGAAATCGGCCAGGTCGTTCTGGTGCGCCCCGGTGATCGCATCCCGGCGGATGGCATGATCGCCGATGGCACCTCGGGCATCGACGAAAGCCCGGTGACAGGCGAATCCATGCCGAAAACCAAAGGGCCCGGCGATGCGGTTTTTGCCGGTTCGATCAATGCTGAGGCGGCGCTGCGCGTCACGGTGACCAAATCCGCCGAGGACAACACCATTTCGCGCATCATCGCGTTGGTGGAAGAGGCGGAAAGCGCGCGCGCGCCGACCGAACGTTTCATCGACCGGTTCAGCCGCTGGTACATGCCCGCCATCACCGCGCTTGGTCTGCTGGTGGCCGTCGTTCCGCCGCTGTTCTTCGGGCAGGTCTGGGACGCCTGGATCTATCGCGGGCTGGCGCTTTTGCTGATCGGCTGCCCCTGCGCGCTGGTCATTTCGGTTCCCGCCTCCATCGCATCGGCTTTGTCCTCGGGGGCCAAGCGCGGCATGTTGATGAAGGGCGGCTCGGTCATCGAGGCGGTGGCCCGCGTCACGCAGGTGGCTTTCGACAAGACCGGCACGCTGACGGCGGGGCGACCTGCGGTGACGGATGTGGTGGTGCTGGATGGCACGGAAGCCGATCTGTTGGCGGTGGCCGCCGGGATCGAGACCGGGTCGAGCCACCCCCTGGCCGAAGCCATCCTGCGTCGGGCCAAGGATGCAGGCGTCATCGCATTGCCCGCGACGGGGGCCAAGGCGCTGATCGGCAAGGGTGCCGAGGCGCTGGTGGATGGGCAGAAAGCCTGGGTTGCCTCGCCGCGCTTTGCCACGGACAGCGGAGCGCTGGACGGCGCGGGTCTGCGCCGCGCCACGCAGATGGAGGGCGAGGGCAAGACCGTCGTCGTGGTGTTCCGCGAACGGCAGGCGCTTGGCCTTATCGCCATGCGGGACGAGCCGCGCAACGATGCCGTTGAGGCCGTCGCCCAACTGAAGAAGATGGGTGTCAGCTCGGTCATGTTGACCGGCGACAATGCCCGAACCGGGGCGGCGATTGCCGGGGCGCTGGGAATGGATCACCGCGCCGATCTGATGCCCGACGACAAGGTGACGGCGATCAAGGCGCTGGCGGCGAAGGGTAGCGTGATCATGGTGGGGGACGGGATCAACGACGCCCCCGCGCTGGCGGCGGCTTCGGTCGGCGTGGCGATGGGTTCGGGAACCGATGTTGCGCTGGAAACTGCCTCTGCCGCGCTGCTGCGCAACCGCGTGACCGATGTGGCGGCGATGATCCGGCTGGCGCGGTCGGCGATGGGCAATATCCGGCAGAACGTGACGCTCGCGCTGGGGCTGAAGGCGGTGTTTCTGGTGACGACGGTGCTGGGTATGACCGGATTGTGGATCGCAATCATGGCCGACACCGGGGCCACGGTGCTGGTGACGATCAACGCCCTACGCCTGCTGCGCTTTGATCCCGAACGTAAAGGCTGAGGTGCCGATGTCGTCCGGCGGAGGCTGCTTCGCCGGACCTGACGACACTTTGCGCCCAGCAACGACAATTCATGAGGTATCCGATGTCCGTATCCCCCTCCACGCTGACAGACCCTGGCCAGGGGCTGCTGTGCCCGACCTGCCGTGTGCCCTTGGTGATGACCGACCGGCAGAATGTTGAAATCGACTATTGCCCGAAATGCCGGGGCGTGTGGCTGGACCGGGGTGAGCTGGACAAGATCATCGAACGGAGTCTGTTCACCGCCGCAGCAGACGTGCCGCCCCGCCCGCAGAGCGCACCACCCTATGAGCAGGAACGGAGCAATGCCGCCGGCGACCCGCGTCACGGACGCGGGCATGACGGGGGCGGCAAGCATGGCAGCTATGGGCATGGCAGCGGTGGGCATGGGTCTTCCGGTTACTGGCGCAAGTCATGGCTGAGCGAAATCTTTGACTGACATGGCAAGCACGTTCTGGCGGCGGAACGTTCTGGTTCTGGCTGCATTTCTGGCGGCTTTCGGGCTGGATCAGGTGTCGAAATGGCTGATCCTGAACGTCCTCATGCAACCGCCGCGGCTGATCGAGCTGACCGCGTTCTTCAACCTGACGCTCGGCTTCAACGAAGGTGCAAGTTTCGGGATGCTGGGCGGACTGATGGAAGGGCGGCCGCTTGCCATGGCGGGTTTGACCGGGCTTATCACGGCGGCGATCCTCGGAGCCGCCTTTCGCAGCACCCGCCGCCTTGAATGTGTGGCACTGGGCCTGATCGCGGGTGGAGCCTCTGGCAACATCCTTGACCGGGTCCGCCAGGGTGCGGTGACCGATTTCCTGGATGTCTATTGGCGGGGCTGGCACTGGCCCACCTTCAATCTAGCCGATGTGACGATCACGCTTGGGGCCGCCCTGCTGATCCTGGCATGGATAAACGAGCGCCGCAGCAGGATGCCTGCGCATGGTTGACCCAAATTCCGGCTGCAGCACCATCGCACGGACCTATGGTGAAGGTCGGCTGGTGCAATAGGGCTTTGGGTGGACGTGGAAGCCTATTTCAGCGTTTTGCATGTCACGGCCAGAGATCCATTCCGTCATGGCATTCACTGACTCCCCGCGGACTTCATTGACCTGAACACGAGGATATGATGGCATCAGCCTGGCTCTACACACTCATCCCGGCCACAGCGACGGTGTTCGGCGCTGCGGTGGCGACGCGGTTTCGACCCGGGCCGGTGCTGGTCAGCG
>CAMFIX010000090.1 GCA_945952425.1 uncultured Pseudorhodobacter sp.
GAAGGGCACCCAGCTGGACCGCAAGGCCGCGCCGGGGGAAAAGCGCGCGGCCCAGGCGCTGTTGGACCTGAGCCCTGCGCCCGAGGCGCCGCCGGGCGGGGACGAGATCCAGGTCGATGCCAGCGCCACGGCGGCGGCGACCGAACGGCTGCGGACGCTTGATTTCGAACAGATGTCGGTCGAGGAGATGGCCGCGGCGAAACGGATGCTCGCGCGGTTGGCGCTGCCGGTGGCGCCGCTCGTCAGCCGACGGATGACGCCGGGCGCCGGGCCACGCATCGACCGGGCGGCCACGTTGCGTGCCGCGCTGCGCCAGGGCGACCTGACCCGGCTTTACCGCCAGAAGCCCCGGGTGAAATGGCCGAGCCTGGTGGCGCTTTGCGACATTTCGGGCTCGATGAGCAGCTATTCCCGCATGGTCCTGCATTTCCTGCATGCGGTGACGAACCAGCGCGGGCGGGGTTGGGCCGAGGTCCATGCCTTTACCTTCGGCACGCGGCTGACCAACATCACCCGGCATCTGGCCCGGCGCGATGTCGATGCGGCACTGGCCGCAGCGGGGGCCGAGGCGCAGGACTGGCAGGGCGGCACGCGGATCGGCTCTTGCCTGCATGCCTTCAATCGCGACTGGAGCCGGCGCGTGCTGGGGCAGGGGGCGGTGGTTCTGCTGATCACCGACGGGCTGGACCGCGACCCGCCCGAGCAGCTTGCGGCCGAGATGCGGCGCCTGCGGCTGTCGGCGCGGCGGCTCGTCTGGGTGAACCCGCTGTTGCGCTGGGACGGCTTTCTGCCCCGGGCGCAGGGCATCCGCGCCATGCTGCCGCACTGCGACGCCTTCCGCGCCGGCCATTCCATCGCCTCGCTGGAGGGGCTCGCCGCGGCGCTGGCCGACGCCCAGGACCACGGCGAACGCGACAGGCTCTTGGCCTATATCTCCGGTTGAGGCAACCGCGACCAAAATCCAATGGCGCAGACGGTCAGGGCAGGGCAAAATCCGGCGTATGACACAGGACAATTTCCCCGCAACCGCCCTGGAGTGGCACCGCACGGGCCGCGGCGCCGTGCTGGCCACGGTGATCGAGACCTGGGGCTCGGCGCCGCGCCGGGTCGGCAGCCAGCTGGTGATCGACCGGCAGATGGCGATGGCGGGCTCGGTCTCGGGCGGCTGCGTCGAGGGCGCCGTCGTCGAAGAGGCGATGGCCGCCTTCGCCGATGGCGTGCCGCGCGTGCTGACCTATGGCGTGACCGACGACCAGGCCTTTGCCGTGGGCCTGGCCTGCGGCGGCACGATCCGCATCCTGCTGGAGCCGGTCGGCACCTTGCCCGAGGCGCTTCTGGCCGAGCTCGTCGCCCGGCGGGCGGCCCGGGTGCCTGTGGCCTATCGCATCGACCTGACCACATGGGCGCGGCGGCTGGAGGCGCCCTCCGAGGCGACCGCCGCCCTCTTCCGCGCCGACAAGTCGGGGGTCGAGGACGGCGTCTTCACCCATATCCACAACCCGCCCCTGCGGCTGGCGGTGATCGGCGCGGTCCATATCGCCCAGCACCTGGTGCCGATGGCCGAGGCCTGCGGCTTCGACGTCCTGGTGATCGACCCGCGCGAGGCCTTCGGCGCCGCCGCGCGCTTTCCGGGCATCTCGCTGTCACACGACTGGCCCGACGAGGCGCTGGCGGCCTTCGCCCCCGATGCGCGCACGGCCGTGGTGACCCTGACCCATGACCCCAAGCTCGACGACCCCGGTCTACGCGCGGCCCTGGCTTCGGAGGCGTTCTACATCGGCTGCCTCGGCTCGACCCGCACCCATGCCAAACGGCTGGAGCGGCTGCAGGGCCTGGACACCGCGCGGCTGCGGGCCCCGGTGGGTCTGAACATCGGCGCCGCGACGCCCGCGGAAATCGCGGTCTCGATCCTGGCGCAGATCATCGAAACCCTGCGGCGCCCATGAGTATCAGGCCATGAAGTTCGGCCCCATCCCCCGCGCCGAGGCGCTTGGCCATATCCTTGCGCATTCCGAACAGGGGGCGCGGGGGAAAGTGCCAAAGGGCAAGGTGCTGACCGAGGACGACCTGGCGCAGCTGGCCCATCTTCCGGCGCTGACGGTCGCCCGGCTCTCCCCGGGCGACGTGGCCGAGAATGCCGCCGCCGCCACCCTCGCCCGCGCGCTTCTGGCCGAGGATGCGGGCTTGGCCCTGACCGAACCCCATGCCGGCCGTGTGAACCTGTCCGCGACGCGGCCGGGGATCGTGGCGCTGGACCCGGGCGCGGTGCTGGCGCTGAACCGGCTCGACCCCGCGATGACGCTGGCGACGCTGGCCAACCATGCACGGGTCGAGCCCGGCGCCCTGGTCGGCACGGTCAAGATCATCACCTATGCGGTGGAGGGCGCAAGCCTGGCCCGCGCGCTGACGATCGCCCCGCGGCTGGCGATCCGCCCGGTGACGCGGGCCAGTGCGACGCTGATCCTGACCCAGACCGAAAGCCCCGACCGCCTGGCGCAGAAGGGCCGCGACGCCATCGCCCGCAGGCTGGCGCGGCTGGGCGTGGCGCTGGTCGAGACGCTGCGCCTGCCCCATGACGAGGCCGCGATGGCCGCCGCCATCCGCGCCGCCCGGGGCGAGCTGATCCTGATCCTGACCGGCGCCGCCACCTCGGACCTTTACGACACCGCCCCCCAGGCTTTGCGCCGTGCGGGGGGCGAGGTGCAGCGCTTCGGCATGCCGGTCGATCCGGGCAACCTCTTGTTCCTCGGCCGGCGGGGAGAGACCCCGGTGATCGGCCTGCCGGGCTGCACCCGCTCGCCCGCGCTGAATGGCGCCGACTGGGTGCTGGAGCGCATCGCCTGCGGGCTTGCGGTCTCCGACGAGGACATCGCCGCCATGGGCGTGGGCGGCCTGTTGAAAGAGATCCGCCAGCGTGGCCAGCTGCGCGAGGGCTGAGGCCGCCCCAACAAGTCACCCCGCCCCTTCAAGCCACCGCCAGGAACCCGCGCTCCAACGGGCCCCGCTCGGCCCTTCGCTCCTTTCATACTGGCCCAAATATCCCGGGGGTCCGGGGGCTGGCCCCCGGTTCCAACGGCATCCGTGCTCACCCCTCCGCCAGAAACCCCGCCAGCGCCTCCGGCGCGATGGGCTTCTGCAGCACCCCCACCCGCCCCGCCGCCCCCTGCAGCGCCTCCGACCGATCCGCGGTGATCAGGCGCACGGCCATGCCTGCCGCGGCCAGGCGCTCGGCCAAAGCCAGCCCGTCCATGCCCGCGCCCAGCCGGTAATCCACCAGCCCGCGGTCGGGCAGGATGCCGATCTCCTCCACCAGCGCCAGCGCCTCCTCACCCGAGGTCGCCTCGATGACCTGCACCCCCCACCCCTCCAAAAGCAGCGCCAGTGCCCGGCGCAGCTCGGCGTCGTTCTCGACCAGCAGCACGATCAGCCCCGCCAGCCCCCCCGGCACGCCCATGGCGCCGCGGTCGGCCGCGGCCTCCCCGGCGGCCAGGGGCAGCGTCACGGCAAAGCGCGAGCCGCGTCCCTCGGCGGTGTCCAGCTGCAGCCCATGGCCCAGCAGCGCGCAGGCGCGTTCGACGATGGCGAGCCCCAGCCCCATCCCCTCGCTGGCCGAGGCCCGGGCGCCGAGCCTATGGAACTCGCGGAAAATCGCCTGGCGTTCGGCCTCGGGAATGCCGGGGCCGGTGTCGATGACCTCGACCCGCACCCCGCCCGCGAGATGGCGCACCCCCACCAGCACCCGCCCCGCGGCGGTATAGCGGATCGCATTGCCGATCAGGTTCTGCAGGATGCGCCGCAGATAGGTCGCATCGCTGTCGACCACCGCCCGGCTGGCCAAGACCTTGAAGGCCAGGCCCTTGCGCGCCGCCAGGGGCGCGAATTCCTCGCGCAGCCGCGCGAGCAGCGGCCCCAAGGCCACCGCGCCGACATCCAGCGCCGCCCGCCCGCTTTCCAGCTTGGAGATATCCAGCAAAGCCGCCAGGATCTCCTCGACCGACCCCAAAGCGTTCTGTGCCTTGACCACGGTTTCGCCCGCCCGCGTCGGCAGGGCTTCGTCGGCAAGGCTCGCCAGGAAAAGTTTCGCGGCAGATAGGGGTTGCAGCAGGTCATGGCTCGCCGCCGCGACAAAGCGCGCCCGCGCGGCATTGGGCTCGCTGGCGCGCGCCAAGGCCGCCGCCAGCCCTTCGGTGCGCGCCGCCACCCGCCGCTCCAGCGTCTCGTTGGCATGGGCCAAGGCGCGCTGGGCGACCCGTTCCGCGGTGATGTCCGAGAACGAGACGACGAAGCCGCGGTCCGGCATGTCCTGCCCCTGGACCGAGATCACCCGGCCGTTCGGCCGCGACAGCTCGAAGGCCAGCGCCGGGCGCGCATCGCGCCGCGCGGCCCAGTCGAGCCCCGCCTGCGCCGCCACCCCCGCCGCCGCCAGCACATCGGCAAACCCCGCCCCCATCGGGAGCCGCGCCAAGGGCAGGCCCAGAACCTCCGCCAGCCGCCGGTTGAACCCCACCAGCCGCTCTTCGGCATCGAAGACGCCCACCCCTTGCGTGAGGTGATCCAGGGTCGCCTTCACCCGCACCGCCTGGTCGTCCAGCAACTTGCCGCGCTCCAGCCTTTCGGCGCGGATCACATGGGTCAGGTCGGTGTGCAGGATCACCGTGCCGCCTTCGCGCGTGCGGTGTTCGCTGACCTGCAGCCAGCGGTCGCCGGTCAGCGGCACGATGAAGGTGACGGCGCGGTCCTGGTGGCGGGCCATGCGCCCGCGCGCCCAATCCGCCGCCGTCTCGCCCGGGTTGCGCATCAGGTCGGCCGAGCGGCTGACGAGGCTGACGTAATCGGCGAAGGCCAGCCCGGGGCGCAGCTGGCCATGCACATCGCGCAAGGGCCGCCCGAAGCGCGCATTGGTCAGCACCAGCCGGTCGGCCCCGTCGAACAGGGCAAAGCCGTCCTCCACCGTCTCGATGGCGCTGGCAAGGTTGGCCCGCGCCGCCTCGGCCTCGGCCATCGCCTCGCCGAGCCTTGTGTTCGAACGGTTGAGCAAATCCAAGGCGCGCTCGAGGTCCACCGTCCGCGCCCGGACCTGGTCTTCCAGCAGCACCGCGCGCTGGAACTGCGCATAGGCGGCGCCCTGGTCGTCGGAGGCCTCCTCGACCCGCCGCATCAAGGCCTCGGCGATCAGGATCAGCTTGTCGCGGGCGACATCGGGCGGATCGGCGGGGTTGACCAGCGGATGCATCACGCCCCTTTGGGGTAAAGCGCCACCCCGGTCATGGTCTGGTTGACATGCAGCGCGCCGAACTGCTCGCCATAGGTGGAAAAGCCGGTGACGCGGTGGCGCTGCAGGATGCGGGAAAGCTCGCCGTAAAGCTGCTTCTCCTCGGCCTCGATGCGGCGCAGGATGCAGTCGCAGGCCAGGATCGCGCCGGGCTGGCCCAGCCGGTCGAGCTCGGTTTCCAGGTGGCGGGCCATGTTCATCGGCTCGGCCAGGCGCAGGACGAGGCCCTCGTCGATGGCCGAGAAAAACACCAGGTCGCCGTTCGGCAGCATCCGCTGGATCGAGCGCACATGGTGGCGCCCGCCCAGCCGCACCACCACGGGATGGGCGGCAAAGGTGAAGGTGGTCAGCTGGCCCGCATCCTTGCCCAAGAGCCGGGCATAGGCGAGTGCGGCGGGTTCGGCATTGATCTGCCGCACGATCCGGGCGGAGGGGTCGGCATCGGTCACGACCATCCGCACCTCCGAAGGCACCAGGTGGTCCAGCGAGAACACTTTCACCCCGCAAGAGGTCCGCACGAAAGACACCACCGCCGCATCGCGCCAGACGCGGCCATCTGCGATGACGAAAGTGGCGCCGAAGCGCAAGCCATCCCCGGCCGAGCCGCCAAACAGCGGCACCGGCCCGAGGCCCGTGGCCAAGGTCGCGGCCAGCTCGTCCTCGCGCAGCGAGAGCCCATCGACCAGGACGAAGGCGAATTCCCCCGCCCAACCCGGCCGCGCCTCGGCCAGCCGGGCGCGGGCGCGGATCAGCTCGGCCACCAGCGCCTCGCGGGCGATGCGCGAGAGGTCGGGGACGAAGACGGTTTCCACCGCGAAAGCCGCGGCGGGCAGGCCCACGGCCACGACCTGGCCCTCGGCATAGCCCACGCCCGAGATCTCCCCGGCCGTCGTGCAGCCCACGATCCGCACCCCCGGCCAGACCGCGCCCGCCTGGGCCGCGATGGCCGCCAGATCGGCGCGGGGCGAGCAAAACAGCAGCACCTCGGCGAAAGGCCCGGGTCCGAGCCCGCGCGCGAGCTCCCCCACCACATCCGCCCCCCAGGCCGCCGCCTCGGCCCGCTGCAAGACCGGCTCAGTCATGAAGAACCCCTCCGCCCCCGCAATCAGCCTTCACGGCCCGCCGCACTCTCATCGGGCGGCCCTTTGCACAGGTGCCGCAACCCATATGCCCCGCCATCGAAACCCTGCGCCGCTCCCCCGCCATCCCTTTGCCTCCCTTCTCCGCTCTCGGCCCCTGGCGCCATCCCTTCCTTCCGCGCCCCTTGCTCCTTTCATACTGGCTCAAATATCCCACGGGGGTCCGGGGGTGTGAAACCCCCGGCTTTTGCGACGGGTCCGGGGGTGTGAAACCCCCGGCTTTGCAACGGGCCCAG
The DNA here is from genome assembly GCA_945952425.1 of uncultured Pseudorhodobacter sp. Taxonomy (GTDB): domain Bacteria; phylum Pseudomonadota; class Alphaproteobacteria; order Rhodobacterales; family Rhodobacteraceae; genus Stagnihabitans. The sequence continues at coordinate 6,648 of CAMFIX010000090.1, forward strand.
GGGTGTGAAACCCCCGGCGCTTTCCGCCCCCCTCACTCCAAGAGCTGCGCGAAATTCGCGCCCCCCGCCATCAGCACCGCCTGTGTCCGGCTCGTCACGCCCAGCTTGCGCATGATCGCCGTCACATGGGCCTTCACTGTCGTCTCGGCCACCGACAACTCCCAGGCGATCACCTTGTTGGGTTTGCCCGCGCAGATCAGCTGCAGGATCAGCGCCTGCTGCCGGGTCAGGGTCTTCAGCCGGGCGATGGTCTCGCCCTCGCCCGGGGCCTCGCCGGTGCCGGGGCCATAGCCTTCGGGCGTGAAGATGCCCCCCGCCTCCAGCGCGGCGAAAGCGGCCGCGAAACTCTCGCGGCCGGCATGTTTCGGGATGAAGCCGCGCGCCCCAGCCGCCAAGGCCGCCGCGATCACCCGCGGCTCGGCCAAGGAGCTGACGACCACCAGCGGCACGCCCTCCGCCGCCTGCACCAGGCGGATCAGCCCCTCCATCCCCGTCACATCCGGCAGATGCAGGTCCAGAAGAATCACATCCGGCCGCCCCTCTCCCAGCGCCTCCAGCGCCGCGGAAAGCTGGCCCACGACCCGCGTGGTCTGAATGCCGATGAAGCTTTGCAGCGTCAGGCCCAAGGCCTCGCCGAACAGCGGGTGATCCTCGACGATCAGGGCAGAGCGGAAGCGCGTCATGGCGCCGACAATACCACCTCGCGCCGCCCGGCCAAGTCCCGCCGTCTACGACTGAGGTCTAATGGCGCGGGCCCCATGGCCTCGCTAGCCTGCGATCAAAGGGAGGATTCCGATGGAACTTGCAGACAGCCGCCAGATCGCGGCGCGTCCCGATGCCGTTTGGGCGGCGATCCTCGATCCCGAGGTTCTGGCCGCCTGTATCCCGGGTTGCGAAAGCCTGACGGGCTCGGTCGAGGCGGGATACGAGGCGGTCGTGGTGCAAAAGGTCGGCCCGGTCTCGGCGCGCTTCACCGGGGTGGTGACGCTGTCCGATATCGTCGTGGGCCAAAGCCTGACCATCACCGGCGAGGGCAAGGGCGGGCCTGCGGGCTTTGCCAAGGGCGGGGCGAAGGTCGCCCTGGCACCGGAAGGCGAGGGCACGCTTCTGACCTATGAGGTCAAGGCCGCGGTCGGCGGCAAGCTGGCGCAGCTGGGCAGCCGCATCATCGACGGGTTCACGAAGAAGCTCGCCGACCAGTTCTTCGAGAATTTCGCCGTGGCTGTCGGCGGGCCGGTGGAGGTCACCGAAGAGGCGCCGAAAAAGGGCTGGCTCGGCCGGCTTTGGGGAAAGAAAGACGCAGGCGAGGCCGAAGGCCCGGATGCCGCAAAGGGAGGAGAGGCATGAAAATAGCATTGACCGTCAATGGCAAATCCGTGGTCGCAGAGGCCGAGGGGCGCACGCTTCTCTCGACCTTCCTGCGCGAGACCCTGGGTCTGACCGGCACCCATATCGGCTGCGACACCAGCCAATGCGGCGCCTGCACCGTTCATCTGGATGGCAAGCAGGTCAAAAGCTGCACGATTTTCGCCGCCGATGCCGCGGGCAGCGCCGTCACCACGATCGAGGGGATGGCGGCCGCAGATGGCTCTCTGGGCCGCATCCAGCAGGCGTTTCAGGACCACCACGGGCTGCAATGCGGCTTTTGCACGCCGGGCATGGTGATGGCTTCGGCCGCCCTTCTGGCCGACAACCCCAACCCCACCGAGGCCGAGGTGCGCCACCACCTGGAGGGCAACATCTGCCGCTGCACCGGCTATCACAACATCGTCAAGGCGGTCATGGCCGCCTCGGCCCCTCTGGCTGCGGAGTAAGAGATGCCGAAAGATTCGACTGAAAAGACCTCTGGGATCGGCGCGCCCATGAAGCGCCGCGAAGACATCCGCTTCCTGACCGGACGCGGGGTCTATACCGATGACGTGAAACTGGCCGGCCAGACCCATGCGGTCTTCGTCCGCAGCCAGGTCGCCCATGGGCGGATCAAATCCATCGACACTGCCGCCGCTTCGGCCATGCCGGGCGTGCTGGCGGTCTTCACCGGCGAGGATTTCAAGGATGTCGGCGGCAATCCTGCCGGCTGGCTGATCAAGTCGCGCAACGGCGAGCCGATGCGCGAACCCAAGCGCCCCGTGCTCGCCCATGGCAAGGTGCGTCATGTGGGCGACGCCTATGCCGCGGTGATCGCCGAGACCCTGGCCCAGGCCAAGGATGCCGCCGAGCAGCTGGCGGCCGACACCGACATCGAGGAACTGCCCGCCATCATCGACATGAAGGCCGCGGCGGCGGATTCCTCCAACCGCGTGCATGACGAGATCCCCGACAACCTCTGCTATGACTGGGGCTGGATCGAGGACAACAGGGCGGCCGTCGAGGCGGTCTTCGCGAAGGCGCCCCATGTGACGACGCTGGAATTGGTGAACAACCGCCTGGTGCCGAACGCGATGGAGCCCCGCGCCAGCATCGGCGAATATTTCCCCGGCACCGGCGATTACAAGCTGACGACG
>CAMFIX010000091.1 GCA_945952425.1 uncultured Pseudorhodobacter sp.
GTGAGGGCGGTTGCGGATGGATCGTTTCGGGGGGGGGCGTCTGGAGGGTCTGAAGCGGCGGCTTGGGCCTCGTATTCGCGCCGCCGCGGGCGGGGTCAAGCCTTTTGGCGTCGGCTTTCGGGGTTTCGGCCTTTTGCGCCTTGCGCCGGGCGGCCCGTCCCGCCCCCCGATCCGGTGCAGGCTCCGGCACCGGTTCCGGCACCGGAATCGGGGCGGAACTGGCCGCCTGCAAGACCGCCGGAGCGGGGGCGATGACAGGAGGCGGAACGGGCGCCGCCTCCGCGGGTTGCGGGACGGCTTGCGGCTTGCGGCCGAAGAGGCGGCCCATCGCCCGGGCCAGGCGGCGGGCAAACGCGACCGGCCAGGCCGGGGGCCTGGATGATTCGCGGGGCTGATCGTCGCGCCGTTTCAGCGGGCTCTCCTTCGTGCTGGTATCTGCCGGTTCCGCTTTGCAACCAGAAGACATGACCGCCCCGGCATTCCCTGCCAAAGCGGAAACAATCCCGGTCCGCTTGCCGGTCGGCTGCAACCATGACGGCGGATTCCTGTCAAGCAAAGCTCCGATCACTAAGATTTCGGTCGAAATATCAATCAAATTGTTGTAGCCCGAACAGGTGGTGTGTGTCTGGACGGAAGTGGGGATCGTGGTGCTTTTGGCCCGAAGTGTGACCCCGAAGCCGGACGTGATGAGGGTTTCGGTTGTGCCCCAAGCGCAGCCGATGGTTTCAACGCTCCTTTGCAGGGGCGAAGGGGGTTGCAGATGAGTTTCGAGCCTGTCGAGATTGTTCCCGATGTTCCTTCCCGGCTGGCCGAGCCCGCCTTGACCCTCCGCAGCCCCTATGCCGCCGCCATCAAGCCCGCGCTGGACGTGATCCTGGTGCTTCTGGCCGCGCCCTTCGTGCTGCTGATCACTTTGCCCATCGCCTTGTGGATCTGGCGCGACGGCCATGCGCCGATCTATTGGTCCGAGCGCGTCGGCCGCAACGGGCGCATCTTCCGCATGATGAAGCTGCGCACCATGGTCCATGACGCCGACGAAAGGCTGGCCGCCCATCTGGCCGCCGACCCGGAAGCCGCCGCCGAATGGGACAGCACGCAAAAGCTGAAATCCGATCCGCGCATCACCGCCTTCGGGCGTTTCCTGCGGAAATCCTCGCTGGACGAACTGCCCCAGCTCTGGAACGTGCTGAAGGGCGACATGAGCCTTGTGGGCCCCCGTCCGATGATGCCCAACCAGCGCAAGCTTTACCCCGGCCGCGCCTATTACGCGATGCGCCCGGGCGTGACCGGGCCCTGGCAGGTCAGCGACCGCAACGAGACGACCTTCGCCCGCCGCGCCGATTACGACCTGGATTACAGCCGCAACGTCACCTTCGTGAACGATGCCAAGCTGATCTGGGCGACGCTCGCCGTGGTGCTGCGCGGCACGGGCTATTGAAAGCCTGCCCCCGGGGGGCGCTCTCAGGCTCTTGAGGCGCCCGCCCGGATTTTGCCTTTCAAAAACCCGGAATTCCCCGCACAACAGGGAAGCTTCCGCAGGGAAGGCAGGGCAGCTTGGCCCGCAGGTTTTGCGATTACGGGAAACGACAGATGAAATTTCGGCATGGCATGGCGGCGGCACTGGTTTCGGTGGCGCTTTTCGGTCTTTCGGCCTGCGAGAATTCCAAGGACAAGGCGGCGCGCCACCTCGCCTCGGCCCTGCAACTGGCCGAGAAGGGCGACAATGACCGCGCTTTGGTCGAGTTCCGCAATGTCTTCCAGCTCGATCCCGAAAACATCGAGGCCCGGCGCGATTTCGCGGCCTTCCTTCTGAAGCGCGGCGACCTGGCCGGGGCCTATGCGCAATTCCAAAGCGTGATCGACCGCAGCCCCTCGGACCAGGAGGCCTTGCGCGGGGCCGCCGACACCGCGGCGCGGTTGGGCAACTGGCCCGAGGCCGCGCGCCAGTCGACAGCCCTTCTGGCGCTGGTGCCCGGCGATGCGCCGATGCAGGCGATCAAGATCGCCTCGGATTACGCCATCGCCGCGGGCAAGGGCGACAGCGACGGGCTGGACAAGGCCGCCGCCGCCGCCAAGACCCTGGCGGCCAGCCAGCCGCAGGACATTTTCCTGACCCGCGTCCTGGTCGACAATTTCGCCCGCAACAAGGATTTCGACGGCGCGCTCGCCGTGCTGGACCCCGCGCTGCAGGCCACGCCCGAGGATATGTCGCTTTACGGGCTGAAGGTCTCGCTTCTGTCGGCCAAGGGCGACAAGCCGGGGGTCGAGGCCGCGCTTCTGGACATGGACAAGCGCTTCGCCGATCCGGCCATCGGCCAGATGATCCTGCGCTGGTATATCGGCAATGGCCAGATCGACCAGGCCGAGGCCTGGCTGAAGGCCAAGACCGCGGCCCCGGGCGATGCCGGGCTGCAGGCCCGCGTCGGGCTGGCGCTGTTCCTCAAACAGTTCCGCACCCCCGATGCCGCTTTGGCCGAGATCGACGCCGCGCTGAAACTTGCCCCCGAGGCGCCCGCCGCGGGCACTGCCGCCCCGCCTGCGGCCAAGCCCGGCACCCCCGCCCCCGTCACCGCCAATGCGCTGCGCGTCTTGCGCGCCTCGATCCTCTTCGACCAGGGCAAGCGCGACGAGGCGATCGCGGCGATGAAGGACATCCTCGCCAAGGCCACGCCCTCGGACGAGACGCGGATGGTCAAGGTGACGCTGGCGCGCATGCTGGTGACCACCGGAGAGCTGGTGCAGTCGCGCGCCCTGGTCGAGGAAGTCCTGGCCGAGGATGCGGGCAATGTCGAAGCCTCCAAGCTGAAATCGGCCTGGCTGATCGACGAGGACAAGACCGATGACGCGGTGGCGCTGTTGCGGGCCGCGCTGGAATCGGCGCCGCGGGATGCGCAGACCATGACGCTGCTGGCCGCGGCCTATGCGCGGGCGGGCAACCATGCCCTGCAATCCGACATGCTGGCCCAGGCGGTCGAGGCCTCGGGCAAGGCGCCGGCCGAAACCCTGCGCTATGCCAATTTCCTGGTGGCCGACCAGAAATTCCTGCCGGCCGAGAGCCTGTTGATCGACGCCCTGCGGCTGGCGCCCGACAACCTGGACCTGCTGGCGGCGATGGGCGACCTTTACATCCGCATGAAGGACTGGCCGCGCGCCGAGGGCGTGGCGAGCCGGCTCGGCGACATCGGCACGCCCGCGGCGCAGGCCATGGCCGACCGGCTGAAGCCCGCGATCCTGGCCGGGCGCGACAATGTCGGCGCGGCGGTCGATTACCTGAAGGGGCTCGCGGCCGGGTCGGACGACATGAAGACCCAGATCGCCCTGATCTCGGCCTATCTGGGCGATGGCAAGACCACCGAGGCCAAGGCTTTGGCCGATCAGATCCTGGCCAAGAACCCGACGGACAAGGCCGCGCGGTTCGTCATGGCGGCGGTCAAGGGGGCGACGGGGGATGGCGCGGGGGCGGTGGCCGATCTGCGCGCGCTGGCGACCGAAGACCCCAAGAACCCGCAGGTCTGGGTCGCGCTGATCCGCCAGACCGCCCAGGCCCAGGGCCAGCCCGCCGCCGATCCGGTGATCGACGAGGCGCTGACCCAGCTGCCCGACCAGGGCGACCTTCTGGTGATGAAGGCGGGCGTGCTGGAGCGCAAGCAGGACATCGACGGCGCCATCGCCATCTATGACAAGCTTTACACCGCCGCCTCGGGCAACCTGGTCGTGGCCAACAACCTGGCCTCGCTGATCTCGTCCTACAAGACCGACCAGCCGAGCCTGGATCGCGCCTGGGCCGTGGCGCGGCGGCTGAACGGCACGACGGTGCCGGCCTTCGCCGACACCTATGGCTGGCTCGCCCATCTGCGCGGCCAGACCGCCGAGGCCTTGCCCTACCTGGAACTGGCGGCCAAGGGGCTGGACCAGGACCCGATGGTGCATTTCCACTATGCCGAGGCCCTGAAGGCCGCCGGTCAGGCCGATGCGGCGCGCGCGCAATATGCCCGCGTGCTGGAGCTGGTGCCCGGCGACGACACCCGCGCCTTCGTCGCCGCCGCGCGCGAAGGCGCGAAACCCTGACATGCCCGGTCGGGGTCGCAGATATGCGACCCCGAAGCCACCTTTCCCGGGAATCCGGCAGCCGCCGCAATCTCGCGTTGTTTGACCCGCTTTCCCGCATTAGCATTGAATTTCACCCAAGTTGCAGAGTGCTTCCCATGTGGTCTTTCCTGAAACCCCTTCTCGCCCTCGCACTCCTGGGGCTCGCCGCCCCTGCCGTCGCGCAGGATACGAGCTACAAGATCCATCCCGGCGACACGCTGCAGCTGGACGTGCTGGAAGACAGCACGCTGAGCCGCCCGCTGCTCGTCCTGCCCGACGGGACCGTCGCCGTGCCCTCGGGCGGGGTGGTCAAGGCCGCGGGCCTGACCCTGCCCCAGGCGCAAGCCGCCGTCACCGCGGCGCTGGCGCCGAATTTCGCCAAGGCGCCGACGGTCTACCTGTCGGTCGGCCAGCTGTCGCCCACGGCCTCCGCGCCCGCCTCGGGCGGGGGGGGCGGCGGCACGCAGGTCTTCGTCATGGGCGAGGTCGCCAAGCCCGGCCGGGTCAGCGTGACCGCGGGCACGACGCTGTTGCAATTCCTGGCCGAGACCGGGGGGCTCACGCCCTTCGCCGCCACCAAGCGCATTCAACTGCGCCGCATGGATGCCAAGACAGGCCAGGAAAAGCTCTGGGTCTTCGATTACGATGCGGTCATGGCGGGCAAGCCTGCGCCCACGATCCGGCTGCAGAAGGGCGATGTCATCATCGTCCCGGCCCGCCGCCTGTTCGAATGACCTCGCGCCGTCTTTTTGCCGGCCTGGGGCTCGGGGCTTCGGCGCTCGCCCTGGCGGCTTTCGCGCAAGACGCGCCGCCGCCGCGGCTGGTGCTGGATCTCGGCGCCAGCCTCACCCATGCGACCAACCCCGACCTGGTCACCTCGGGGGCCAAGTCCGACACGACTGCCGCCTTGACCTTCGGGCTGCAGGGTGCCGCCACCACGCGCGACACCGCCCTGCGCTATGGCTTGAGCGGCCAGCTGCAATCGGGCGGCGGGATCGGCGACCCCACGCTGACCTTCTCTTACCAGCGCCAGGGGCAGGGGTCTTCCTTCCGCTTCGACCTGCAGGCCTCCGACCAGGCGGTCGACCTCTCCGAGCCCCTGACGCTGGCCAATGGCCAGATCTCGACCGCGGCCCTGGTCGCGACGACGGGCCGCGTCCAGGCCTCGACCGCGACGCTGGGGTTCGAGACCGGCAAGGACGCCCGGCTGGGCTTCGAATTCGCCGCCACTTTGGCCGCGCGGGATTACAGCCAGACCTCCGACCCTTCGGTCTATGACAGCCAAAGCGACAGCCTGCAGGCCACCGCCCATCTGCGCGATGTGGCGGGGGGCAATCTCGACCTGACGGCGGCTTCGTCGCAGACCCGGGCCGAGGATATCTTCCGCAGCCGCCAGCAAAGCCAGAGCCTGGGCCTGTCCTACAGCCAACAGCTGGCCAGCGGCCTGACGCTGACCGGCAGCCTCGGCACCACCACGGCCGAGACGCGCCGGCTCGGGATCGTGACGGCCTCCTCCAGCGGGCTGACCGCGGGGCTTGGGGCGACGCAGGCGCTGGCCGATGGCAGCGCCGCGCTGGGGCTGACGCTGGACCGCGATGCGCGGGGCGCGCGCCAAAGCCTGACGCTCGGGCGCGAGCTGGCGCTGAAGACGACGAAACTCTCCGCCCAGATCGGCTATACCACGCGCGACGGCGGCCCGGGCACCGCGACCGGCAGCCTGACGCTGGCGACCGAACTGCCCGCCGACAGCCTGGCGCTGCAGCTGTCGCGCCAGATGGTGCTGAATTCCGACGACCAGGACACGGCCGAGACCACCGCCAGCGCCGATTGGAGCCACAAGGTCGGCCCGACCTCCAGCTTGTCCTTGGGCTATTCGCTCAGCGCGGTCACGGGTTTGGGCGGCGCTGCGGTCGATGGCGTCACGCGCCAGAGCCTGACGGCCAGCTGGAGCCAGGATCTCGCCCGCGACTGGGCCCTGCGCGCCGGGGTCACCTTGCGCGCGCTGGACCGCGACAGCACGGGGTCAGCGCGCGACGATGCGGTCTTCCTGACGATCAGCCGCAAATTCGTCCTGCAGCCCTGACGCCCCGATGCGCGCGCTTCCTGCCGTCGTCTGGGCCGTCTTCCTGGCCTGCCTTCTGCCCGAACTTCTCCTATCGGGCGCCGATTACGGGCTTTGGGGCACGGTGCATTGGCGCGACTATGCCACGGGCTATGCGGGCTTCTGGCCGGGGCTTCTGGGCGACTGGCGGCCGAACTACCCGGGCCAGGCCCTGGCCATGTTCGTGACTTACGGCTTCCTGCATGCCGGGCCGGTGCATTTCGCGGTCAACATGATGTCGCTGACCTCTTTGGGCCGCGATGTGACGGATCGGCTTGGCCCCTGGGGATTCCTGCGGGTTTACGGCGTGGCGATCCTCGGCGGCGGGCTCGGCTATGGCGGGCTGGTGCTGGCGCTGACGCCGGGGGGGACGGTGCCTATGGTCGGCGCCTCGGGGGCTCTGTTCGGCCTAGCGGGCGCGCTGACCTATTGGGGCTGGGCCGACCGGCGCGAGCTGGGCGAAAGCCAGGCGCCGGTCCTGAAGGCCCTGGCCTGGCTTTTCGGGCTGAACGTGGTGCTTTACGTCGTCACCGGCGGCAGGCTGGCCTGGCAGACCCATCTCGGCGGCTTTCTCGCCGGGGCCGCGATGGGCTGGTGGGAGGAAAGGCCCGGACGCGCAACGCCCGGGCCTTGAAGGCTCAGGCCCGCTTGCGCCGACGCAGGGCCGCAAAGCCCGCGATCCCGGCCCCCAGCAGCGGCAGCGAGGCCGGCACCGGCACGGCGGCCACGGGGCTGTATTCGACCAGCACCGCGTAACGGCTGTAATTGTCGCTGATGTCGTTCCAGCGGTCGCCCGACCACCAGCCCAAGAGCCCTTGCTCGCCCGCGGGGCTGTTGCCGGTGTAATTGTTGGGCTCGCCGCCGTTCCAGTTGGAATAGGTCAGCGTGCCGTTCTGCGAGGTCCAGAAGGTCGTCCCCGCCTCGGGCCCGGTCACCCATTGCCAGGTGCCCTCGGTCGCCGCGTCCGACCCGCCCAGCCAGGCGCTGGCGCCGCCGGGGTTCAGCGTGTCGACGAAGGCCTGTTCCGCCGCCGAGGTGATCGTGGCGAGATAGCCCTGCAGGCCGAGATGGCTTTGCCCCGCGGCCGTGGCCAGCGCATCGGAGAAGTTGGCCGCCAGGGACTCCGAGGCGGTGAGCAATTCGTACCAATGGCCGTTGCCGCCATCGGCCACCGCCCATTGCACCGGCGCGGCCGAGGCGGCCGTGGCCGAAAGGCACAAGGCGGCGAGAAGGGATACAGATCTCATGACTGGAACTCCGTTAACGAGAGCTTGAAATTCGCAGGCGGCCGTCGTTCTGTCCATGCTTCTTTCAAAGGAGAAAGCACCGGGATTTGCTGCTTTTCGGCGAAAAACAGCGCAATCCCGGCGATGGTCGCCCAGACAGGAGACTCGGACAGGGGACTCAGCCGCGCTTGCGCCGGCGCAGGGCCGCAAAGCCCGCGATCCCGGCCCCCAGAAGCGGCAGCGAGGCCGGCACCGGCACGGCGGCCGGGGCGACCGAATAGGTGAAATTGTCCACCCCGATGTCCCAGTCGGTGCCCCATTGGAAATGCGCAGGCCCGTTCAGGGTCAGGCCGATGTTGACCGTGACCGCCGCCCCGGTATGGCCGGTGACGACATATTCCCAGAGCTGGTTCCAGTCCGCATCATAGACGCGGAAGATCGCATTGCGCGGGCTGACGCCGTTCGAATAATTCCCGAAGTCGAAGCTCGTCAGCGTCACGGCCAGCCCGCTGTCGGGGGTGAAGCCCAGCTCGCCCACCTGGCCATTGGTCGCGGCGAAAGCCACATCGACCAGGCCGGAGTAATTGTTCGTCCAATGCAGGATCGGGCTCTGCCCCGCCGCATTGCCGAAGGTCTCGCGCGTGACATTGCTGACATCCAGCCCGGCGATATCGCCCAGGCTTTGCGTGAAAGGCGTGTAATCGCCGGTCACGTCGTCGAAGGTCATCACGGCGGCCTCTGCCCCGGGGGCGACCAGGACGAGACCGAAAGCCAAAGCGGTCAGCGGTGCGGATGTCATGCGGGAACTCCTTTAACCAAGGCCCTTAAAATCGCAGCTGTTCTTTTCCCTGTCCATGCTCCTTTTCGAGGAGAAAGCACGGAAATCCTGCTGTTTTTCGGCGGGAAACAGCAGGGCTCCGGGGATTGTTGCCGGGGTGGAAACGCTCACGCCAGCCGTTGGCGCAAAAGGGTGCGGGCGCGGGCGAGAAGGGCCGTGGCTTCGGCGCGGCTGGCGGCCTCGGCATAAAGGCGGAACTCGGGGGCATTGCCCGAGGGGCGCAGGTGCAGGACCGTGCCGGAGGAGGTGGTGATGCGCAAGCCGTCGGTCGTATCGACCAGATGGGCGGTCGGCAGCAAAAGCGTCTCTAACAAGGCGCAACGGGCGAGTTCGTCGTTCAGGAGCCCGCCGAGGAAGGCGGCGGAGCGGTCGGTCGGGATATGCTCGATCCGGTCGGTGGCGGTGAAGCGGGCGGGCTCGGCGGCGATGCGGGCCGCGAGGTCGAAGCCCGATGCGCTGCGCGCCGCGGCCAGCGTCGCGACCAGGGGCAGAACGGCGTCGCGGGTGACGAGCCGGGGCAGGGCGCCCGCCAGCGCGTCAAAGCCCAGAAGAAAGCCGCCATTGGCCTCATAGCCCACCACCGCGCCGGTTTCCGCCTCCATCGCCGCGATGACGAAGGGCGAGCCGATCTTCGTGCGCCGCGTGTCGAAGAGGTCGTCGGCGCCGGAGTTCGAAGAGACCGGCGTCACCACCACTTCTGCCGAAATCGCCTGTGCCGTGACTTGTCCCAGCACATCGCCCGGGATGACCTCGCCGTGCTGATCGGTCAGCAAGGGCCGGTCGGCATCGCCGTCGGTGGAGAGGATCGCGTCATAAGCGCCACTGGATGCCCCGGCGCGCAACCCCGCGCGGGTGGGCCCCGCG
>CAMFIX010000092.1 GCA_945952425.1 uncultured Pseudorhodobacter sp.
CAGCGCGGCGCCGGTCAGGCCGGTGGTCGTGGCCGGAAAGGCCGGGCTTTCGGCAGTGGGCAGAAGATCGAAGGTCGCCGCCGTCATCCAAAGCCCGGTGACCGACGAGAGCGTCAGGGCCAGCACGACGGCCCGCGCCGTCTCGGCATGAAACCGCGCCCAGCCGCCGCCCTTCTGGCGCGCGAAGACCCCCCGCCAGCCGCCCGAACGCCGCGCCAGAAGCGCCAGCCCCGAAACCGACAGCGCCAGCATCGCCAGCGCAAAGCCCGCCACCGCGATCCGGCCCCGGTCGCCCAGGAAAAGCTGGCGGTGCAGGTTGGTCAGCCAGGCGAGCCCCGCCGATGGGGCCGCGGCCCTGAGCGCCCCCGTCGCCGGATCGACGACCGCGCTGCCGCCCGCGGTATAGGCGGTAACGGTGCCCGCGGGCGAGACCGCGATCTCCTGCAGGCCGGGCTGGGCGGCGGCCACCGTCGCCACCAGCTGGCCCGCCGTCATGGTCAGGGCCCCGGCCGAAAGGTGCTCGATGGCCGGGTAGACCGAGAGGGCCGCGCCCGACAGCGCGGTCAGCGAAAGGACCAGCCCGAGGACCAGGCCCGTGAAACGGTGCAGGGGGCGGGTCATGTCAATAGCTGTAGGTCAGGGTCTCGACATAGGTGCTGCCATGCGCGGCCTTGCCGGCATTGGCCGAGGTCAGCGGGATCGCCACCTCCTCGGGGCTTTCGCGCATATGTTCGACCGCGGCATCGACATGCAGGACGTAACCGGCATCGAAAAGCGTATCGGCCAGGTTCAGCTGCAGGGTCAGCGTCTGGCCCTGCCCGACCGAGGCGCCGGTGATGCCGTCGAGCTGGGCCGTATCGCCGCCCGAAGCGCGCTCCCAGGCCGAGAGATGCTGGTAGTAATGCGCCCGCCCCCCCGCCATCCAGAGGCTGCTGACATATTTCCCCGAGGCATCGGTGACGTAATAGGCCAGATAGGCGCCATCGCCGCCGTAATTGGTCAGCTGGGTGGTCAGCGTCACCTGCTTGGCCTCGGCCAGGGTGGGCAGGGCAAGGGCGGTGGTCGTGGCCAGAAGGCCGGTCAGCGTCTTCATCGCAGGGTCTTTCACGCAGGGCCCAAGGGGGCGTTGGAGGATCGGACGCAGGCCAGTCCCGCCGTCCGGATGGGCCCTATCTGGCGGGCCGACCTGACCAAGTCCTGACAGGTCGGCCAAAGCCGCTTCAGCTTTCCGTCAGCTTTGGCCTGCAGTAAGCAGGTCAGGCGGAGGGCAAGGGATGCGGGTTCTGTTGATCGAGGACGATGGCGTGCTGGGGGCGGCGGTGCGCGACCAGATCGCGGCCGATGGCCATTCGGTCGATTGGGTCACGCGGCTGGACATGGGTCTTGCGGCGCTGCAGGGCGCGGGCTTCGACCTGGTGCTGTTGGACCTGATGCTGCCCGATGGCCGCGGCCTGCCCTTTTTGCGGGCCCTGCGCGGGCGTGGCGATGTCACCCCGGTCATCATCCTGACCGCGCTGGACCAGGTCGGCGACCGGATCGGGGGGCTGGAGGCCGGGGCCGGCGATTACCTGGTGAAACCCTTCGACCTGTCGGAGCTTTCGGCCCGCATCGGCTCGGTCGCGCGGCGCTATGCGGGCAATCCGAACCCGCTGATTACCTTGGGGCCCCTGGAGATCGACATCGCCGCCCGCAGTATTTTCGATGCGGGCCGTGCGGTGACGCTGACGGCGCGGGAATGGGTGCTGTTCGAGGCCTTCCTGCAGCGGCCCGGCCAGGTCTTGTCGAAGGGCCAGCTGGAAGAGCGGCTTTACGCCTTTGGCGACGGGGTCGAAAGCAATGCGATCGAGGTGCATGTGAGCCGGCTGCGCAAGAAGCTCGGCGCCTGGGCCATCAAGACCGAATGGGGGCTGGGCTACCGGCTGGGACGGCCGTGAAGTTGCGCTCGATCCAGGCGCGGCTGGCGCTGGTGGTGGGCTTGGGCGCCACGCTCTTCTGGCTGGCGAGCGCCGCGCTGACCGCCGACCGGGTCAGCCGCGAGATGCGCTCGCTTTTCGACGACGACCTGCGCGCCACGGCCGAGCGGCTCTTGCCCCTGGCCGAGCGCGAGGCGCTGGGGCGGGCGATGGGGGGCCATGACGGGCGGGTGCCGCGGTATCACGACGACGATGACGGGCCCGGGGTCAAGCATGACGATGCGCGCGGGCCGCTGGTCTGGCGGGTCAGCGATGCGCAGGGGCGGACGGTGCTGCATTCGGAAGGGGCCGAGGAGGCGATCTTCCCCGCCCCCCTGGCCGAGGGCTTCAGCGACACCGCGAGCCACCGCATCTACGTGACCACCGCCCAGGGCCTGACCATTGCGGTCGCAGCGCCCTTGACCAGCCGCGCCGCGCTGGAGCGCGGGCTGATGCTGCGGCTGGTGCTGCCGCTGGCGGTGCTTTTGCCGCTGAGCCTTCTGGGCATCGCCTGGGCGGTGCGGCGCGGGCTGATGCCCTTGCGCGCGCTTCGGCAAGAGGTCGCGGCGCGGGGGGCGCAAGACCTCTCGCCGCTGCCCGCCCATGACCTGCCCGAAGAGCTTCGGCCCATCACCGAGGCGCTGAATGCGCTGCTGGCGCGTCTGGGGGCGGCCTTCGAGGCCGAGCGCAGCTTTGCCTCCCATGCCGCGCATGAGCTGCGCACCCCGGTCGCCGGGGCCATCGCCCAGATCCAGCGCCTGCGTGCCGAGACCCCCGCCGCGGGCCCCCGCGCCGCCGAGATAGAGGCGACGCTGAAGCGGCTGATGCGCACCTCGGAAAAGCTGATGCAGCTGGCGCGGGCCGAGGGGGGCCGGGTGACGGGAGCCGCGACCGACATCCGCACCGCGGTGCGCATCCTGGCCGAGGATGCGCGGCGGGCGGGCGGCGATCTGCGGCTGAGCCTCCCCCCGGCGCCGGTCCTGACGGTGATGGAGCCCGACGCCCTGGGGATCGTCTTGCGCAACCTGGTCGAGAATGCCCTGCGCCACGGCACGGGCCCGGTCGATGTGCGGCTCGGCGCCGATCTGCGGCTTTGCGTGGGCAACGACGGGCCGCTCCTGTCGGCCGAAACCCTGGCCCGGCTGGGCGAGAGGTTCGAGAAGGGCGAGGACAGCCAGGGCATGGGCCTTGGCCTGGCCATCGTGCGCACCATCGCCGACCGCGCCGGGGCAGGCCTGACCTTCACCGCCCGCCCCGGCGGCGGGCTGGAAGTGGCGGTGACCCTGCCGGGCGCTCAGACGACGTAGAAGTTGGCGGCGGTGATCGTCTAAAGCACGACCACCGGATCGAAGACGGCAAGCTTGAACAACCCATCGGGCCGGTGCCATCGGGGTCGTAGCAAAGCACCCGGCTTTGCGCCTCGATGACGAAGCGGGTGTTGGCGGTCATCGGCGCCCCTCCGCCGCCCAGCGGGACGAAACGCAGCGCCGCGGCGGCCATGTCGCCCTTGGGCAGGTTGAAGGCGCCATCCGCCCCGCCCTCGATCAGGAACGTGTCCGAACGGCCGCCCGCGGCCTGGAAGGCCATGAACCGATCCACCGCAAGATCGGCGCCCCAGAAATAGAAGGAATCATGCCCGCCGCCGCCAGCCGGATCGGCGCCGTGCCGCTGGCGCTGAACAGGCGAATGACATTCGCCCCGCGCCGCCGATCAGCACCGCCGCCCCCGACGCCCCGGCCAAGACCGCGCGGATCGCGTCGTTGCCCTCGCCGCCCGATGCCAGCCCCTGCCCGGTGCCCAGGATCAGCAGATCGTTGCCCAACCCGCCGTAAAGCCGGTCGCTCCCCCCCGCCGCCCCACAAAGTGTCGGCCCCGCCGTTGCCCGAGATCACGTCGTTGCCGGAGCGGCCCAGAACCTCGCCGAAGGTGACGGTGTTGGTGCCCCCGGCCAGGATGACCTTGGCGGGATGGCCGATGAAATAGGGCGCGAAGTTGAAGCTGCCGACCTCGGTCGTCAGCTGGATCGTGGTCAGGCGCTTGGGCTCGGCGGCGCTGTAGAGGATCTGCGTGTAAAGCCCCAGATCGGCAAGGCTGAGAGAAACCGTCGCGCCGTTCGTGTAAAGAATCGCCATTGCCAACCTTCGGATGCGGTAACCAATTCGTGAACGCGGTCAGGTTAGGCCAAGGCCCGGCGGCTGCCAAGGGGCTTACCCCGCGAAATGCCGGGGGAAGAGCAGGCGGGCGGTGGTCTCGACGGTCTGGCGGGCCTCGGCCACCGGATAGGGCTCGGCCAGCGTCACGGCATCCAGCCAGGTGCCCTCGATCACCAGGCGCAGGATGCGGGCGGCATGGGCGGGCGGGATCGGATAGCCGCCCTCGGCGACCAGCGCCGCACAGATCGCCTCCAGCTCGGCGGTGTATTCGGCATCCAGCGCCCCGCAGGCCTCTTGATAAAAGGGCCGGCTCTGCGCCTCGCCCCAAAAGGCGCACCAGGCGGCGAGGCGGCTTTGCGTGTTGATCGCGGGCTGAAAATCGGCCTCGATCAAAGCGGCAAGGCGCGCGGCGGGCGCGGGCCCCGCCCCGGCCAAGGCAGCGGCGCGGTGCTGGCGGTATTCTTCGGCCATGAAGGCGAGCGTCTCGGCCAGAAGACGCTCCTTGGTCTGGAAGTGGAAGAGCACCAGCCCGTGGCTGAGGCCTGCCGCCTTGGCGACCTCGGTCAAGGTGGTGCGGGCATAGCCGCGGGCGGCGATCGTGGCGATGGTCGCCTCGATCAGCTGGGCGCGGCGGGTCTCGCGGCTTTGGGTGCGGGGCGGTGGTTCGGGCGTATCGGTCATCGGGTCTCTCTGGTTCCGGGGGCGATACTAAACTGATTGACAAAGCAGTCAATGGAGGGAAGGATGTTCCAAAAAACAGGGGAGAGGTGAAGATGACCGCCGTATTGCCGTTCCCGACCGTGCCGGTGCCCAATGACTGGGACCGCAGCGGCCTGCCGGCCTGGACCTACCATTCCGAGGCTTTGTTCGCGCTGGAGCGCGACCATGTCTTCCTGAACCACTGGCAGGTCGTGGGCCATGTCAGCGATGTCGCCAACCCCGGCGACTGGCTGGCTTTCGACATATTGGGCGAGCGTGCCGTGGTGATGCGCGGCGCCGATGGGGTGGTGCGGGCTTTCCACAACCTGTGCCGCCACCGCGGGGCGCGGGTGGTCGATGGGGTCCAGGGCCAGTGCCGCGGCGCCGTGGTCTGCCCCTTCCACGGCTGGGTCTATAACCTGGACGGCACCTTGCGCGGCCCCGCCCGGCCCGACAGTTTCGGCAGCTTCGACCGCGAGAAATTCCATCTGAAGCCCATCGAGATGGAGATTTTCCACGGCTTCGTCTTCCTGCGCTTTCACCCCGGGCCGCAGCCCTCGGTCGCCACGCTTTTCGCCCCTTTCGCCGGTGATTTCGCCGCCTACCGTGCGGCCGAGCTGGAGGCCGACGGCCCCTCGCATTGGGTGACCGAGCTGCCGGTGAACTGGAAATCGGTGCGCGACGTGGACAACGAGGGCTATCACGTCGCCCTCGCCCATCCCGCCCTGCAAGAGCTCTATGGCCGCGACTATACCGACCACCAGCTGACCCAAGGCGTCAACTTCTCGCGCGGGGCCTTTGGCGACAAGCCGGGGCGGCGCTGGTCGGTGAAGAACTATGTCAAGCTGTCGCAAGACCCCGAGGGCCTGCCCGAGCACCTGCAAAAGGCCTGGACCTATTACGGGCTTTTCCCCGCCATGGTCTTCGCCTTCACGCCCGAGGGCGCGCAGTTTTACCATGAAATCCCGCTGTCCTCCGGCAAGACCCGGCTGACGGGGCGGCTTTACCGCTACAAGGGCGAGACGCGGCAGCAAAGGCTGGCGCGGTATCTGGCGATGCGGATCGACCGTGACACTTCGGCCGAGGATCAGCAGCTGACGATCTGGTCCAACGAGTCGATGAAAAGCCAGGCCTTCGACGGTTTTCACCTGTCGGACCTGGAATTCGGCCTGCGGGCGCATCACGACATGCTGCGCAGCCTTCTGCCGGTGATGCGCCAGGCCGAAGCCCCGCCAGAGGCCGAGGTCGCCCGCCAGAACGCCACTCTCGCCGGTTGTTGACAGAGGAAGCCCCAGATGACCCTGACCCGTCGTTCCGCCCTTCTCGGCCTTGGCGCCGGCCTTGCTGCGCCCTTCATCCGCCCGGCCCGTGCGGCCTCTGGCAGCGTCAATGTCTATAACTGGGCGGATTACATCGGCGAGACGACCATCGCCGATTTCACAGCCGAAACCGGGATCGAGGTGGTCTACGACCTTTATGCCTCGACCGAAGAGGCGCAGGCCAAGATCCTGGCGGGCTCGACGGGTTACGACGTGGTGCTGCAATCGGGGCTCAGCCTGCCGACCATGGTGAAGGCGGGGGTCTATCAGCCCTTGGACAAGGCGAAGCTGCCGGGGTGGAAGAACCTGGACCCCGCCATCCTGAAGATCGTGGAAGGGTTCGATCCCGGCAACACCCATGGCGCGCCCTATACCTGGGGCTCGGTCGGGTTCACCTTCAACCGCGGGCTGGTCGAGCCCCTGCTGCCCGGCGCCGATTTCGCCTCGCTGGACACGATCCTGAAGCCCGAAAATGCCGAGAAGCTGGCGAAATGCGGGCTTTCGCTGCTCGACAGCCCGACCGATGTGATCCCGATGGTCTTGAAGTGGCTGGGGGTGGACCCCGACAACGCCACCGATGCCGATTACAAGAAGGTCGCCGAAGTCATGGCCGGCATCCGGCCCTATATCGCGACCTTCGACAACACGAATTACATGACGACCCTGCCCAATGGCGAGGTCTGCGCGGTGAACTCCTGGTCGGGCGATTACGGCGTGGCCAAGACCCGCGCCGCCGAGGCCGGGATCAAGATCGACCTGGCCTATTTCGTGCCGAAAACCGGGGCGCCGGCCTGGTTCGACCTGTGGTCGATGCCCACCGATGCGCCCAATGTCGAGAACGGCTACAAGTTCATCGACTACCTGCTGCGCCCCGAAGTCATTGCGAAATGCACCGATTTCACCGGCTATGCCAATGCCAACAAGGCCGCGACGCCTTTGGTCGATCCGGCGATCTCGGGCGATCCGGCGGTTTACCCCGATGCCGAGACGCTGAGCCGCCTTTACACCCCCAAACCCCAGACGCCCCAGCAGGAAGAGGCGATGACCCGGCTGTGGACCGAGATCAAGACGGGCGGGTGAGATGGAGCAGCCCTTCCTGCGCATCGAGGGGGTCGGCAAAAGCTTCGGCCCCTTCCAGGCGGTGCGCGATGTGAACCTTGACGTCGCGCGCGGCGAGATCTTCTCTCTGCTGGGCGGCTCCGGCTGCGGCAAGACGACCCTGTTGCGCATGCTGGCGGGGTTCGAGACGCCGACCGAGGGGCGCATCTTCCTCGACGGCAAGGACATGGCCGGCGTGCCGCCTTGGGCAAGGCCCGTGCATATGATGTTCCAAAGCTATGCGCTTTTTCCCCATATGACGGTGGAACGGAACATCGCCTACGGGTTGAAGCACGAGGACATGAGCGGCCCCCAGCGCGCCGCCCGGGTGGCCGAGATGCTGGACTTGGTGCAGCTGACCCCTTTCGCCAAGCGCAAGCCGCATCAGATCTCCGGCGGGCAAAGGCAGCGGGTGGCCCTGGCCCGGGCGCTCGCGCGGCAGCCGAAGCTCTTGTTGCTGGACGAACCTTTGGCGGCCCTGGACAAGAAGTTGCGCGAACACACCCAGTTCGAGCTGATGTCGATCCAAGAACGCACCGGGGTGACCTTCATCGTCGTCACGCATGACCAGGAAGAGGCGATGACGCTGTCGGACCGGATCGCGGTGATGGACAAGGGCCAGGTGAAACAGGTGGGCTCGCCGACCGAGATCTACGAGTTTCCGAAAAGCCGCTTCGTCGCCTCGTTCATCGGCTCGGTGACGGCCTTCGATGCGGTGGTGGTGGCGGGCGTGCTGGAGGTGCCGGCCTTGGGCGTGCCGGTGGTGGCGCGCGACATGGACTTCGCGCCGGGCACAAAGGTGACGCTGGCGCTGCGGCCGGAAAAGCTGCGCATCAGCCGGGAGCGGCCGGACGGCCCGAACGCCGTGCCGGGCGTGGTCAAGGGCCTGGCCTATTTCGGCAAGGACAGCCTGTACCGGATCGAGCTCGCCTCGGGCGCGGTGGTGCAGGCCCATGCGGTGAACCTCGCCCGCGGCAGCGGGGTGGCCGACTGGGACGACCAGGTCTGGCTGAGCTTCGACCCCGGCGCCGCCATCGTGCTGGGAGAATGACGATGACCGCGCAAAGCCCCGAAAGCCGTGTAAGTGACGGACATCGCCCGCAACCCAGGCGCAACCCCCGGCCTACGGGGAGAGACCTCACGCGCTCCCCCGCTCCGGGCTCGACCAGGGGCCTCGACGCCATCTGCGCCGCGCGGCCCGCGCCGCGCCCCGTCCTCCCGCACGGAGCCCGCCATGCGCCACCTCTCTGACTGGTTCGACCGGCGGGGCTGGTCCGATATGGTGATCGCGCTGCCCTATGTCTGGCTGGTGCTGTTCTTCCTCTTACCCTTCCTGATCGTCATGGCCATGTCGGTCGCGACGAAAACCCCGACCGCCCCGCCCTTCTCTTTCGGGGGCGAGAGCCCTTGGGTGAACTTCGGCACCTATGCGCGGCTTTTCACCGATGCGCTTTACCTGCGCGCTTTTCTGACCTCGCTCTGGAATGCCGGGGTCGCTACGGTCTTCTGCCTTCTCATCGGCTATCCGATGGCCCTGGCGCTGACGCGGGTGTCGCGGTCGGCCAAGAACCTGCTTCTGATGCTGGTGATCCTGCCGTTCTGGACCTCGTTCCTTCTGCGGGTCTATGCCTGGATGGGGCTGATGGGGAAATCCTCCTGGTTCAACGCCGGGCTGACCGACCTGTGGAATGCGCTGGTCCCGCAGGGGTGGGAGGTTGCCTCCATCCCCATGATGCACTCCAACTTCGCCGTGGTGCTGGTCATGGTCTATACCTACCTGCCCTTCATGATCCTGCCGCTTTACGCCAGCCTCGAACGGCTGGACCCCACCCTGGACGAGGCGGCTTTGGACCTCGGCTC
>CAMFIX010000093.1 GCA_945952425.1 uncultured Pseudorhodobacter sp.
GTTGATGTCGGTGATCACGATATCGGGCCGCACCTGGGCATACCGCTCCACCCCGTCGACGCCATCCACGGCCGAGGTATAGTCGAAGCCCGCCTCTTCCATGACGCTGCGCAACAGCTCGCGGATCGTCTTGGAATCGTCGATGGCAAGAACTTTCAAAGTCATTTCAGTCCACTCCAGCCAGTGTTGTCAGCGGTCAGCCCCAGACGGGCAAAGTCCTGGACGAGCCGGGGCGGCAGGTCGGACACGTCGAACCCCAGATCATGACCCTTCCAGGCGCGGGATGCGGTCAGAAGCACCTGCAACACACGGGAATCGGGGCGTTTCTGATGGCGCATCGAGATGCGGACCGCGTGATCCCGGTGGCCCTGCAGGAAGGTCATCAGCGGGTCGGAGGGCGTGATGCTCATCCGGTCCTCGGGTTCGAAAGTCTTCCAGTCATGCGGCATGGGCATCTCTCATGACGAATCAACGAAGGGTTCAGGCACAAGTCCCGGAGCCTTCCGGGCTTCCCATCGAATAGACCTCCGCACTTAATTTTTGGTTTCGCGAAACAAGAAGGCGCCGCGATTGGCTCGCGGCGCCTCGGTCGTCGGGGGAAAGCGGGCTCAGCGCCGCGTCAGGCGCAGGCTTTGCAGTTGGAACGGGCCGAGATCGCCCTGGGCGGTGGGCTCTTCCAGAATGGTGACGGCGCCCTCGACCTGCCAGCCTTCGGCCAGCCGCAGGCGCGGCGCAACGCGGGCGCCGCCGGGCTCGTAAACCCGCAAGATCAGGGAATCATTGGATTCCGCCGGTTTCAGCCCCGACAGTGCAACGCGCCCCTGCACCGCAACCCCCTGCCATTGCCCGGGCGTCACGCCAGCCAGAATCACCGGCAGAGGCTGGTTCAGATCCTGCGCCTCGGGCAGCACGCTGTCCTCCCAATCGCCGGAAAACGGCATCAGCGCATAGGTGAAGGCCTGGGCGCCCTCGTCGGCCAAGAGATCGGGATAAACCGGGGAGCGCAAAAGACTTAGCCCGATTTCATTGCCCCGGACATGGTGCCCATACTTGCCGTCGTTCAGCAGGGCCACGCCGAAACCGCGCTCTTGCATCAGGGCGAATCGATGCGCAGCGACCTCGAATTTCGCGGCATCCTGCGGGGTGTTGCGATGGGTCGGCCTGGCGATGACGCCAAGCGCGCATTCGAAGAGCGCCTCACTGGCATGGATCGCCAAAGGTGTAAGTGATTTCAAAAGGATACGTCGGTCGTGCCAGTCAATCTCGGTCCGGATGTCCAGCCGTGGGGCGTTCGACCACAGCCGCAGATGCTGCGTGATCGTCGAGGCGCCGAAGCGGCGTTTGACGGTGACGGCGGCGCGATGCGGGCCGGTTTCGCTGACCTCGATGCTCTCGGCCAGCAATTCCCGACCATTTTCAGCATAATCCTCCTCGATGTCCCAGGCGTCGAAAAACCGCGGCTTGTCGACATAGGCCCAGATCTGGTTGCCGCGACCGGCCAGAGCCTCGCGGCCATTCCGCTTGTCGATCAACGACTTGAGCGTACCATCCGCGGCGATCTCGACCCGCAGGAAGGCGTTTTCCAGATGGGTCTGCGACACGGAAAGCGGACCCGGCGCGGGCAGACGCTCGCGGGCGGTGGTCGATAGGCCGGGCAAAACCTCGGGCGCAGAAAGCAGGTGGCCGTCGGCGCTGGGCTGGCTGCCGGCAAGAGGCTCCGCCAGGGTCAGACGCAGCGGCCGCGGCTGCAGGTCGGGATTGACCGCGACAAAGCCGTGGTGAGGGCCGGAATGATGGGCAGCGAGCGTTGCAAGTGACTGATCCTGAAGCTCTTTCCCCTTTGCGACAACCTCGGATAGTTCGGCCTCCGCGGTTTCGTAAACCTGGCGGATGGACGAGCCCGGAAGGATATCGTGGAACTCGTTACGAAGAAGTTGATGCCAAAGCTGCGGAATCGGCTGCGGCGTCGGATGCCCGCGCAAGGCGGTCAGTGCGCCCAGCACTTCCGCGGTCACCAAGGCACGCTCGCCCCGGCGGTGCAGATACTTCGTCCGCCCTTGGGTCGTCAGCGTACCGCGATGATATTCCAGGTAAATCTCTCCAACCCACTTCGGCGGCGCCTTGGGAGAGAGGCTGGAAAACCAGTCGCTGACATGGACGTGACGCATCTTCGGCACGACTGGAAAATCGGCGAGCTGGCGGATGCGCAGCAGCTGTTCCTCTGTCGGCCCGCCACCCCCATCGCCATGCCCATAGCAAAGCAGCGATTCGCCGGTGCTTTCACGGTCGATGAAGTTCCGCCAGGTCTCGATGGCGGCGCGCGGACCGATTTCGGCATTGTAACCATTGGCCGGATTGTCGAAGGTGTGCATCAGCACTTCTGACCCATCCAACCCCTGCCAGTGGAACAGATCATGCGGCAGGCGGTGCCGTTCGGACCAGTTGGTCTTGATCGTGAAGACCGCGCGCATCCCGGCTTGGGTGAGGATCTGCGGCAGGGCCGGGCTGAAGCCGAAAGTGTCGGGCAGCCAGGCGACCACCGATTTCGTGCCGAAGAGTTTCTGGAAATAGGAATTCCCGTAAAGCACTTGTCGGATCAGACTCTCGCCGCAGGGCATGTTGGTGTCCGGCTCCACCCACATGCCGCCGATCGGCTCCCACTGGCCTTTCGCGACCAGGGCCTTGATCGTCTCCAGCAGCTGGGGATCGTCCTGACCGACGAAATCGTAAAGCTGCGCGGTCGAGTGGTTGAAGCGGAACTCGGGGAAGGCCTTGGCCAATTGGGTCGCGGTATGGAAGGTTCGCAGACCTTTCCGCCGGGTTTCCTCCATCGGCCACAGCCAGGCGAGGTCGATATGCGCGTGTCCGGTCAGCGCCACTGACCCTTCAGGCGGGAAGCGATTCTGCAGCGCGCGCAGCCCGTCGCGCAGATGGTCCCGCGCCGTGACGATGCTTTGGCGCGTGGTTTCGGGCAGCGGCGCCTGGGGGCCAGAGAGGTCGGGAAGGGTCCAGATCTCTTGCGTTTCGGCGGTATTTCGAATGCGACGCAAATAAGCCTGCGTCTCGGTCGGCCAGTCCAACAGGTGAAAACTGGCCTCGGCCAGCGACATGATGGGGTCGCAAACGGCATGCGGGGCGGAGTGGTCCGGATGCGGCCGCCGCGGGAACCAGTTCGGCACGCCCCAGCCCTCGACCTCATGCCCGCCAAGAACGCGCGTCAATTCAACGACTTGGCGCAGCATCAGGATATAGCCGGCAAGGTCTTCCTCGATCCAGACCACCTCGGCACGGGTCAGCGCGGCCTTGGCGGGAACCCCCTGCTCCAGCCGCGCGACGCAATCGGCCTCGACCCGAAAACGCCGGCCGGGCAGCGGAAAACTCTGGTGCGGCGGGTTCAGACCGTGGCTCTCGACCGTGTCGCCGATCAGCCGCAACAGCCCTTCGCCGCCGAGCCAAAGCTGCAGACGGCACGCCGCAAGCGGCCAATGGTCGGGCAGCGAAACCTCGGGATGGGCAAAGCGGCGGGGCGTGCCGTCCTCCTGCCAGGCGGCGCCCATGGGCAGGGAAACCCCGTCGAGCGTCCAGGTCGAGAGCGGCAGGCTCTCTCGCGCAACCCATTGATCCAGCTCGACAAGTCTTTTGTTCATGCGCCGGATGCGCATCTCTAGCGGCAGTGGCATGATTCCTCCCGAACCCTTGCCGAGAGGATGGCAACCGGCCGGAAGACTGTCCAGACGCGATCAGTCGGGTTGCAGCATATAGCCTTCGCCGCGCACGGTTTGCAGGTAGCGCGGCTGGCGCGGGTCATCCTCGATCTTGCGCCGCAGCCGGGTGATCTGCACGTCGACCGCGCGATCGCCGCCAGCCTCGCCCTCGTCGCCCGAGAGTTTTTCGCGCGGCACGGGGGCGCCGGGCGTCGCGGCGAAGATGCGCATCAGCTGCGCCTCGGTCGCGGTCAGGCGGATCAGCTCGTCGCCGCGCCACAATTCGCCGCGCTCCGGATCATAGCGGA
Source organism: uncultured Pseudorhodobacter sp. (assembly GCA_945952425.1). Classification (GTDB taxonomy): domain Bacteria; phylum Pseudomonadota; class Alphaproteobacteria; order Rhodobacterales; family Rhodobacteraceae; genus Stagnihabitans. The sequence continues at coordinate 4,013 of CAMFIX010000093.1, forward strand.
AGGGCCCGAGCGAGAGGTGGCGGCTGGCGGGTTCGGGCGGGCGTACCTGCGGAACGCGCCGCAGAATCGCATTGATTCGCAGCAAAAGTTCCTTTGGCTCGAAGGGCTTAACCAGGTAGTCATCGGCACCGGCCTCCAACCCCTCGATCCGGTTCTGGCTTTCGCCGCGCGCCGTCAGCAAGAGGATCGGCACCGCCAGCCGGGCGCGCAACTCGCGGGTGAAGGTGATCCCGTCCATGCCCGGCATCATCACGTCCAGCACCAGCATGTCGAAATCCAGGCCCCCCATCAGCCGACGGGCCTGGTCGGCATCGCGCGCGGTCGTCACGAGATAACCGTTGCGCATCAAGAACTTCTGCAGCAAACCGCGGATGCGCTCGTCATCGTCGACGATCAGAAGATGCGCGTCTGGCGTCATTGGCCTTCCTCCCGCAGATATTGGCGCCGCATTTCCGGGTCCATCATCGCCTCCAAAACGGTGCGAAAGCCCTGAACCGCCTGCGGACCGGCGGCCCGGTAGGCTGCCCGCATCCGCGCGCGCTGCGCATCGGACAGGGCACGCTCCAAACCGGCGCCCTTTTCCGTCAGATGCAACCGCCGTTCGCGCTTGTCGGTCTTGCCCACCCGCGCCTCGACCAGCCCGTCGTCGAACAAAGTCCTTAACACCCGGTTGAGACTTTGCTTCGTCACCCCCAAAATCGCCAGCAAATTCGAAACGGTAAGCCCCGGCGTGCGGTTGATGAAATGGATCGCGCGGTGATGGGCGCGGCCGTAATCGAGCCCTTCGAGAATGCGGTCGGGATCGGCGGTAAAGCCGCGATAGGCAAAGAACATCGCCTCGATGCCTTTGCGCAGCTGCTCGTCGGTCAGGTACAGCAGGCTTTCGCCGCTGGGCGGGGTCTCGGCCATCTTGGTCCTCCTCGCTCTGAATTTACGTCAGCCTTGTTGACATTCCAAGACATAACTGTTAGCTCAAACTCGATTTTGCGCAACATTATGTCCGATGTGGACCTATTGCGCGCAACTTTTGCAAAACTGGAGGGTAAGATGTCTGGATATGACGATCGCGACGGCCTGATCTGGATGGATGGCAAGCTGGTGGAATGGCGTCAGGCCAATGTGCATATCCTGACGCATGCGCTGCATTATGCCAGCGCGGTCTTCGAGGGCGAGCGCTGCTACAACGGCAAAATCTTCAAATCGACCGAACATTCGCAGCGGCTGCTCTATTCGGGCGAGCTTCTGGACATGCCGATCCCCTACACGGTCGAAGAGATCAACAAGGCGAAGGACGAGGTTCTGAAGGCCAATGGGCTGACGGACGCCTATGTTCGCGCTTTGGCCTATCGCGGCGCGGGGCCGGAAATGGGCGTTGCGGCCTCGGCCAACCCGGTGCGGCTGGCGATCGCCTGCTGGACCTGGGGCGCCTATTATGGCGACGCGAAGTTCAAAGGCGCGAAGCTGGACATCTCGAAGTGGAAGCGGCCCTCGCCGGAAACCATCCCTTCGGCGGCCAAGGCGAGCGGCCTTTACATGATCTGCACCATGTCCAAACACGCTGCCATGGCCAAGGGCTGCTCGGATGCGATGATGTTCGACTATCGCGGCTATGTCGCGGAAGCCACTGGGGCGAATATCTTTTTCGTCAAGGACGGCGAAGTTCACACGCCCAAGGCCGACGCTTTCCTGAACGGGATCACGCGGCAGACCGTCATCGGGATGCTGAAGGACATGCAGATCAAGGTGCATGAGCGGCACATCCTGCCGGAAGAGTTGGAAGGGTTCGAGCAGTGCTGGTTGACCGGCACGGCGGCGGAGGTCACGCCGGTCGGCGAGATCGGGCCGTACAGCTTTGAAGTCGGCGATCTGACGCGGCGCGTGGCGACCGAATACGAAAAGCTGGTCCGTCTGTAACCGGGCGGGCCTTTGCCGGGGGGATCGACCCCCCGTCAAAGGCTTTGGCGCTTGCGGAACGGGTGTGATAAAATTTACTAAAATTTCTTCACTCAGTGTCGGGCCACTGCTAGCATGCCAGCATCTAGGGAGGATCACATGACCATTCGCTGGGGAATCATCGGCCCGGGCTCCATTGCCAACAATTTCGCGGACGGGCTGGCGCAGTCGACATCGGGCAAGCTGGTTGCCGTCGCCGGGCGCGATGCGGCACGGCGGGAGGCCTTCGCCCGGAAATATGGGTTGACGGTAAGTCATGAGACTTATCAAGCTCTTATGGATGACCCCGGCGTCGATGCCATCTATATCTCCACCCCCCATCCCTGGCATGCCGAGCTTTCCATCGCGGCTTTGCGGGCCGGAAAGCATGTGCTGTGCGAAAAGCCGGCCGGGATGAATGGTGCGGAGGTGATCGCGGTGACCGAGGTCGCTGCGCAGGAGGGTCGCTTCTTCATGGAGGCCTTCATGTATCGCTGCCATCCGCAGATCGCGCGGGTGCTGGAGATTCTGGCCTCCGGCGAAATCGGCGTGCCGCGGCACATTCGCACGCAATTCGGCTTCAATGCGCCCTACCGCGAGGGCTCGCGGCTGTACGAGATGGCGCTGGGGGGCGGCGGGATTCTGGATGTCGGCGGCTATCCGGTCTCTTTGGCGCGGCTGATCGCGGGTGCGGCGGAGGGCAAGCCTTTTGCCAACCCGGTGACGGTGCGCGGGCACGGGGTGCTGGCGGAAACCGGCGTCGATGCGGTGGCGCATGGAATATTGGGCTTTTCCAATGGGTTCGTGGCCGAGATCGCGGTGGCGGTGGCACGGAACATGGACAATTCGGCGGTGATTACCGGCGATAAGGGTGTGATCGTGATCGCGGACCCTTGGGTTCCGGGGCGGAATGCCGGGCCCTCGGACGCGGTTCTGCGGATCACGGTCGGCGGTGAGACGCGGGAGGAGGTTCTGCGCGATCCGCGCATGCTTTTTGCCTTCGAGGCCGAGGCGGTCTCGGCCGCCATCGCGCGGGGCGATCTACAGGGGCCCTTCCCGGCGCCGAGCCATGCCGATTCTGTCGGAAACAACGAAACGTTGGACCGTTGGCGCGCCGAAGTCGGTTATCGCACCTTTGCCGAGACGCCGAAAACCAACCGGAAGACGCCGGGCGTGTTGCCGAAAGGGCTGCCTTCGGTGCCCAAGGCGCAGTTGGCGGGCGTGTCTTTGCCGGTATCGAAGCTGATTCTCGGTTGCGACAACCGCAATACGGTGGCCGAGGGCGCGCTGGTCTGGGACGCCTTCCTGGAGGCCGGTGGCAATGCCTTCGACACCGGCTTCGTCTATGGCGGCGGGCTGCACGAGAAAGTGCTGGGCGACTGGATCAAGGCGCGGGGCGTGGCGCAAGATGTTGTGGTCGTGGCGAAGGGTGCCCACACGCCCTATTGCTCTCCCCATGCGATCGGCGCGCAGCTGGAGATCAGCCTGGACCGTCTGGGCCTGGATTTCGCACCGATCTACATCATGCATCGCGACAATCCCGAAGTGCCGGTCGGCGAGTTCGTCGATGCGCTGAACGTGTTGAAGGCCCAAGGACGGATCGGGATTTTCGGCGGGTCGAACTGGACGCCGAAGCGGATGGCGGAGGCCAATGTCTATGCCGCCAAACACGGGCTGCAGGGCTTTTCGATCCTGAACAACAACCTGTCGCTGGCGGTGATGGAAAAGCCGGTCTGGGCGGGCTGCGTTACCTCCAACACGCCGGAAACGCTGGGTTTTCTGCGTAGAGGTGGCATTGCTCACCTGTCTTGGTCGAGCCAGGCGCGGGGCTATTTCCTGCCCGAAGAGCTGCGCAACCGGCTGCCGGCCGATACGGCGCCCGAGACCTGCTTCGGCTCGGAGGCCAATGCCGAGCGGCGGCGGCGGGCCGAGACCCTGGCGGCAGAGAAAGGCGTTTCGGCCCACAACATCGCGACCGCCTGGGTGTTGAGCCAAAGTTTCCCGAGTTTCGCGCTGATCGGGCCGCGGAGCCCGGGGGAAATCGTTTCGACCCTCGCCGGGGCGGCACTGCAGCTGACGTCGGGCGAAGTGGCCTGGCTGAACCTGGAAGGCGACCGCTAGGCCGCGCGCTTGGCGAAACTGGAATAGGGCCAGTCTTCGGGCTGGCCCACCAACCCATGTTTCACCGGGTTGACGCGACAGTATTCGACGGCCTTTGTGAAGTCATCATCGCTACGGATGGGGTATTCCTCGAAACGGTCCCACCAGATGTTGGGGCGCCGCATGGAATAGGGCCCGCCGTCGTCCAGCGCACGCGAAAACCGCGTCTTGATCCGGCGCCAGCGTTCGGCGAATTTCGGCATCCCACGCTCTGTCCAGACGGCGTGGAGATGGTTGGGCAGGATGACCATCGCATGACAGTCGACCGGCAGTTCATGCACGGTGAAGGCATAGGCGATCCGCAGCTTTTCGATATGGTCGACAAGCTGCGTCCCCTCTGCATTTTCCAGGCAAAGGGTAAAGAAATAGGTGCCTTAGGGCGGGATCAGGGGGCGATTCTGGCTCATACGACCAGCATCGCCGCGCATGGTTAAGAAATCCCTACTCCCACAAAACCAGATGCGGGATGCCATCCGATGTGCACTCCAACGAGCGCCCGTCGCTGCCGATGGTCTTGCGAATCCGGCTGCGGAAATTCGAGAAACTGTCGAAAGTGACGACATCGACCGGAGTGTCGAGCTCCAGCTCGACCTCATAGTGACCCGGCGCGGTTTCGATCACCGAAAGCACCTCGCCCAGGAAGGCCTGCTTCAGGTAGTGGCCGGGCACCAGGTCGCCTACCATCACAGGTGGGCGCGGCGCATTGCCGATGGCGGCGTGAAAGGTGTTCCAGTCGCGATAGCCGAAGCTTTGCGCGATGACTTCCAGCGCGGCGGCATGCGGGATGAGCCGGCCCTGGGCGGCTTGGTTGGCGCGAAAGGCGCGGGCCTGCGCCTTGGCGGCGTCGAGCGAGGGGAGAAAACGGGTCATGGCCTGTCCAATACGGGACCGAGCTCGGGGCCTGCGTTGCCGATGCGTCCCTGGATCAGGTCTGTCTCTTATACACATCTCCGAGCCCACGAGACTAGGCATGAT
>CAMFIX010000094.1 GCA_945952425.1 uncultured Pseudorhodobacter sp.
CAGGTGCGCGCCTATGTCGATTACCTGTTGAACAAGGTCGGCCCGGGCGGCATCGCGACCTTCGAGCTTGGCAACGAATATGCGACCTACATGAAGGCCGTCGAATACGGCAAGGTCGCCAGCACACTGGGCCTGATCGTCAACCAGGAGCTCGACAAGTTTTACGCGGCCCATCCCGGCACGACCGCGCCCCGCCCCGACATCGCCGTGCAGGTCTGGACGGTCAGCGCCGGAGAGGCGCTGTCGATGGCCGATCTCGCCGCCCGCAACCAGACGGTGATGGCGCAATTCTCGCCCCAGGAGCTGGCCGCGATCACCGCCACGACGACGCATTTCTACTATACCGAGGGCAAGTTCCTGGGTCAGGCCAATGCGATGACCTACCAGAACCTGCCGGCCGCGCTGGGCTTTTCGATGCAGCTGATGAATGCCTGGCAGACGGCGACGGGGCGGCCGCTGGACACGGTCTTTTCGGAATGGAACGTGCATTTCAAAGACCCGCAAAGCTTCGGCATCCAGCAGGTGCCGATCCTGCTGGAGATGTTTTCGACCCTCGTCGCCACCGGGGTGGACGAGATGGACATCTGGTCGACCATGTACAACGCCTCGGCCCTGGCCGATTACAAGGGCCAGCTGCAGGCCTCGGGCGCGCTGATGCAGATCATGGCGCATGAGCTGGTGGGGATGAAGGTCGCCGATGTGCCGGTGACCTCGCCCGATTACGACATCCACGGGTTCACCAACGGCGCCAAGGTCTATCTCTTCGTCTCGTCGATGAGCGACGGGACGATCAACCTGGCGATGAACCTGGAAAACTACCTCGACCGCTATAACCTGACTTCGGCGCGGGTGATCGGGGTGGATGCCTCGGGCGCGGATGGGGTTTACAAGACCTATACCGGCCTCGCCCCCTGGGAAGAGCCCGACGCCCCGGTGCGGGTGACGGCGCAGAACTTGGCCTCTTTCCTGTCGGGCGGGGTCTATGGCGCCCAGCTTGGCGCGCATGAGACGCTGATCCTGGAGATGAACAAGGCGCCGATCCGCTTCGGCTCGATGGCGCCGGATACGATGAACGGCAAGGACAGCCAGAACGACCGCATCGACGCCATGGCCTCGGACGACAAGGTCTATGGCTGGGCGGGCAATGACACGTTGTTCGGCGGCGATGGCAACGACGGGCTGTGGGGCGGCACCGGGGACGACCGGCTGTGGGGCGGGCTGGGGGCGGATACGCTGTGGGGCGGCACCGGGGCGGATACGCTGGAGGGGCGGGTCGGCAATGACATCCTCTTCGCCGGGGACGGCAACGATTATGTCTCGGGCGGGGATGGGTCGGATACGTTGTGGGGCGGCACGGGGGCGGATGCCTTCGTCTTCCGCAAGGGCGAATATGGCACCGACCTGATCCGCGACTTCAACGCCGCCGAACATGACTTCCTGATCTACGAAGGCGCCACCAGCCTCAGCGCGGCGAATTTCTCGTTGGAGCGCAAGGTGATGCCCGGCATCGGCACGGCGGCGCCGGAGCTTCTGGTGCATTGGGGCAGCAAGACGGGGCCGGTGCTGGCGATCCTGCAGGACGATGGCGGGCTCAGTTCGATCCTGCTGCAGAACGCTTCGAACGGGGCGATCCTGACCCTAACCTAGCCGGTTGCGATAGGTGACAGAGCGGGTGCGGACCTGGCGGCGCAGCGTGGCGATGGCGGCGGGAAGCTCGGGCAGGGCCGTTTCCAGCAGGTGGCGTTGCAGGGGGCCCCAGCTTTGCGCCTCGCGGAAGAGCCGCGTGGCGGGGTGATCGGCGAAGGGCACCGCCAAGACGCGCAGCCGTGGGTTCAGCCCGGTCAGCCAAAGCGTGGCGGCGCGGTCGTCCTTGTGATGCGGGTCGTAAAGGACAAGACCCGCGGGCAAAGCGATGGTGGCGGCACGCAGCCGCGCCTCCCAGCCCGGGGGCGGGTTCGTCGCATAGACCTTGGCGCGCTTCGGCCAGCCCAAGGGCGCGGGAAAGCGGGGAGAGACGAGGATCGCCTCCTCGGTCCCCAGCGCCGCGGCAAAGAGCAGCGCGCCGAAAGCCCCCATCGAAATACCCAAGGCCCGTCCCGGCGCGGGGCGCAGGCTGGCCAGCGCGGCGTCGAGATCCTCGTTCAGATACCAGTCGTTGGCGGCGGTCTGGATATGTACCTGGGTGCGGCCCATGGCGGTTTCCGAGCGGCGGAAGGCACCGAATCCGCGCCGGGCCATGTCGAAATTGTCGAAGGTCGCCCAGACCGGCCCCGAGCCCGCTTGCGTCACGCGCAGCCTTCGGCCGGCGAAAAGCTCAACCGGGGCCAAAGCTCTCGACCCAGTCGATCATCTTCGGCAAAAGCAGGCGCTGGTCGTAAAGCTCCAGCGCGGTGCGGCGGGCGGCGATGCGCAGGGGCTCGTAGACCTCGGGCCGGGCCAGAGCATCGGTCAGCTTCGCGCTCCACCCCTTGATGTCGAAGAAATCCACCAGGCTGCCGTTCACCCCGTCGCGGATCACCTCTTGCACCGGGGCCGTCGCGCTGCCGATGACATGGGCGCCGGCCGACATCGCCTCGATCATCGACCAGCTCAGCACGAAGGGATAGGTCAGATAGGCATGAGCGCGGCTGACCTGCATGATGGCGACGAACTGGTCGTAAGGCACCTTGCCCAGGAAATGCACGCGGTTCAGGTCGATCTGGCCCTCGACCTCGGACAGGATCAGCTCTTTCCAGCCCTTGCGGTCCTTGGGCGCCGAGCCATAGCTGACCTCGTCGCCGCCCACGATCACCACCTGCGCCTTGGGTCGCGCCGCGAGAATCTCGGGCAAAGCGCGCATGAAGATGTGATAGCCGCGGTAAGGTTCCAGGTTGCGGTTGACGAAGGTCAGAACCTCGTCGCCCGCGCGCAGCACCAGCCCGTTCGGCAAGGTCACCGTGGCATCGGGATTGGGCGCCATGACATCGGTGTTCACCCCGTCATGGATCACCTCGATCATCTTGCGCAGGGCGGGCGGGAAGGTCGAGGCCTGCCATTCGGTGGGCGACAGGCCCGCATCGGCGTGCAGCATGCTTTGCCCCAGGTGGCAGGCGCGGCCCTGGGCGATCATCACCTGGTCGAAGCTTTGCGGGTTGAACTCGGCGTCGAAGCCCACGTCGGCGCCGCGGCCCTTGTAGTAGAATTCGGCATAGATCAACAGCTTGGCCTCGGGCCAGACCTCTTTCAGGAACAGCGTCTCGCCCCAGCCGGAATGGCCGAAGATCACATCGGGCACATAGCCCCTGGCCTGGCGCAGCTGCATGCAGGCGCGGGCGACGGTGACGCCGCGGTCGCTCATCTGGATATAGTTGCGGCCAAGGCGCGCGACGGCCGGATCGACCTTGGGCGCCTCGTGCTTGTATTTCAGCACCGGGATCGTGCTCTCCCGCGTGTTGCCGAAATCGGTCAGCGCGACGCAATCATGCCCGCGCTTCTTCATCTCCGGCGCGAGATACAGGAACTGGCCGGGGAAATTCTGGTGGACGAAAAGAAGCTTCATGAATTGGGTCCGAAGGCGGCTTGCATCAGCGCCTTGGTATAATCGCTTTGCGGCCGGGCGAAAATGGTCTCGGTGTCGCCCTGTTCGACGACATCGCCCGCGCGCATCACCATGACCTTGTGGCTCATGGCGCGCACGACGCGCAGATCGTGGCTGATGAAGACATAGGCCAGCCCGTGCCGGTGCTGCAGGTCGCGCAGAAGCTCGACGATCTGCACCTGCACGGTCATGTCCAGCGCCGAGGTCGGCTCGTCCAGCACGACGAGCTTCGGATGCAGGATCATCGCCCGGGCGATGGCGACGCGCTGCTTTTGCCCGCCCGAGAATTCATGCGGATAACGCTGCATCAGCGCGGGGTTCAGGCCGACCTCTTCCATGATCTGGCCGACCATGTCGCGCCGGTTGCGCCCGGGTTCCAGCCCATGCACCCCCAGCCCCTCGGCGATGATCGCCTCGACCGTCATGCGGGGGGAAAGGCTGCCGTAAGGGTCTTGAAAGACGACCTGCATGTCGCGGCGAATGGGGCGCAGCGCGGCGCCTCTCAGCCCGGTGATGTCCTGGCCCTTCAGGAACACCCGCCCCTCGGCATCGGTCAGCCGCAAAAGCCCCAGGGCCAGCGTCGATTTGCCCGAGCCCGATTCGCCGACGACGCCCAGGGTCTCGCCGGCGCGGATCGTGAAAGAGATCGGGTTCAGCGCCTTCACATGGCCCACGGTGCGGCGCAGCACCCCTTGCGTGATCGGGAACCAGACTTTCAGCGCCTCGGTGCGCAGCACTTCCGGGGCGCCTTCGGGCACCGGGTCGGGGCTGCCCGCGGCATGGGCGGCCAGCAGCTTTTGCGTATAGGGATGGCTTGGCGTCGCGAAAATCTCGGCCGTGGCGCCCTGTTCGACGATCTCGCCGCCCTGCATGACACAGACCCGGTCGGCAATGCGGCGGACGATGTTCAGGTCATGGGTGATGAACAGAAGCGACAGGCCTTCGGAGGCCTTCAGCTCGGCCAAAAGATCAAGGATCTGCGCCTGGATCGTGACGTCCAAGGCGGTGGTGGGCTCGTCGGCGATCAAAAGCTCCGGCTTGTTGGCCAGCGCCATCGCGATCATCACGCGCTGCCTTTGGCCGCCCGACAGCTGGTGCGGGTAAGAGGCCAGGCGGCTTTCGGGGTCGCGGATGCCGACCTTGGTCAAAAGCTCCAGCACCCGCGCCCGGGCCTGGGCGCCGGAGAGACCCTGATGCAGCGCCAGGCTCTCGGTGATCTGCTTTTCGACCGTGTGCAGCGGGTTCAGCGAGGTCATCGGCTCTTGAAAGATAAAGCTGATGTCGTTGCCGCGCACCCGCCGCAGCGCCGCTTCCGGGGCGCCCACCAGCTCGGCCCCGTTCCAGCGCACCGATCCGGCGATCTCGGCCCCCTCGGGCAAGAGCCGCACCGAGGCCAGCGCCGTCACCGATTTGCCCGAGCCCGATTCGCCGACCAGCGCCAGCGTCTCGCCCTTGTTCAGCGCGAAGGACACGCCCTTGACGGCCGCCACCCGGCCAGCCTCGCCGCGGAAGGCCACTTGCAGGTTCTGAACGGTCAAAAGGCTCATCGGAAAGTCCGGCGCGGGTCGAGGGCATCGCGGACGCCTTCGAAGATGAAGATCAAGAGGCACAGCATCAGCGCCGAGGTGACGAAGGCGGTAAAGGTCAGGTGCCAGGCCTGCAGGTTGTTCTGCGCCTGCCGCGCCATCTCGCCCAGCGAGGGGTAAGAGGCGGGCAGGCCATAGCCCAGGTAATCCAGCCCCGTCAGGCTGCCGATGGCGCCGGTGACGATGAAGGGCATCATCGTCGTGGTCGAGACGGTGGCATTCGGCACGATGTGGCGGAAGAGGATGACCCAGCCCGGCACGCCCAAGGCCTTGGCGGCGCGCACATATTCGAAGTTCCGCACCCGCAGCGTCTCGGCCCGGACGAGGCCCACCAGCCCCATCCAGCCGAAGGCCACCATGATCCCCATCAAGAGCCAGAAGCTCATGGTGAAGATAGAGGCGAGGAAGATGATGAGGTAAAGCGTGGGGGTCGAGGCCAGAACCTCGATCATCCGCTGCATCACCAGGTCGAACCGCCCGCCCAGATAGCCCGACAACGCACCCACCACCACGCCGATGACCGAGGTGATCAGCGAATAGACCAGCCCGAAGGTGACCGAGATGCGGAAGCCGTAGATCGCCCGGGCCAGCACGTCGCGCGTCGTGTCGTCGGTGCCGAGCCAGTGGTCGCCGTCGGGCATGGTGGGTGCGGCGGATTTCAGGTTGTTGATCGTGTCGAAGGAATAGGGGATCGGCGCCCAGAAGATGCGACCCTGCGCCTGCGTCTTGCCGCTGTCCATCGCGGCCAGCATGTCCTCGGGCGTGTCGAAACAGGCCTCGTCGCCGGCGCTGCGGATCAGGCATTGCACGACCGGGTCTTTGTAATTCGCCTCGGTCTTGAAATCGCCGCCGAAATCCGCCTCGGAGTAGAAATGGACGAAAGGCATCCGCCACTCGCCCTTGAACTGCACCAGAAGCGGCCGGTCGTTGGCCAGAAGCTCGGCCCCGAGGCTGAGCCCATAGAGCACGATGAAGATCATCAGCGACCACCAGGCCCGGCGGTTGGCCTTGAAATTCCGCCAGCGGCGCTGGTTCAGCGACAGCGGGGTCATTTGCGGGCCTCGAAGTCGATGCGCGGGTCGATCAGCGTGTAACTCAGGTCCGAGATCAGCCCGATCACCATGCCCATCAGGGTAAAGACGTAAAGCGTGCCGAAGATGATCGGGTAGTCGCGCCCGACGATGGCGTTATACCCCAGCCGCCCCAGCCCATCGAGCGAGAAGATGTTCTCGATAAAGAGCGACGAGCCGAAGAACACGCTGACGAAAGCCGCCGGAAAGCCCGCGATCACGATCAGCATGGCGTTGCGGAAGACATGGCCATACAGCACCCGGTTTTCCGACAGGCCCTTGGCGCGGGCGGTCATCACATATTGCTTGCCGATCTCGTCCAGGAACGAGTTCTTGGTCAGCAGGGTCAGGGTGGTGAAGGCCGTAATCAGCTGCGCGGTCACCGGCAGGACGATGTGCCAGAGGTAATCCGCGATCTTGCCGCCCAGCGAGAGACTCGCCCAGTTGTCCGAGGTCAGGCCGCGCAGGGGGAAGATGCGCAGGAAGGTGCCGCCGGCGAAAAGCTCCATCAGCAAGAGCGCGAACAGCAGCGAGGGGATGGAATAGGCGCCGATGATGATGCCCGAGGTCCAGGTGTCAAACTTCGACCCGTTCCGCACCGCCTTGCGAATGCCCAGCGGGATCGACACCAGATAGGCCAGCAGCGTCGACCACAGGCCCAAAGTGATCGAAACGGGCAGCTTGTCGGCGATCAGCGTCATGACGTTTTCGGATTTGAAATAGCTCTCACCGAAGTCCAGCCGCAGGTATTTGCCCATCATGATGAAGAACCGCTGCCAGGCCGGGATAGGCTCCTTGTGGCAGGCGGGGTCTTTCAGGCTGGGCGTGCCGGTGAAATCCGCCGCGCAGACGATGCGGGAAAAGCCGAACTCCACCTCGATCTGGTCGAGGAATTCGGGCGGCAGGCCGCGGGCGCCGAGATAGGCGGTCTGCTGCTTGCCCTTCTCGGTCGGTTTGGTCGCCGCCATGTCGGTGCCGGTGCCCTGCAGCTTGTCCGAGGCCTCGGCATCGCCCTCGATGCGCGCCGACAGGGTCTCGATCGGGCCGCCGGGCACGGCGAGGGTCAAGACGAAATTCACCAGCATGACCCCGATCAGCGTCGGGATCACCAGCAGGATTCGGCGGATGATATAGGACAGCATCAGCGCAGCGCGCCCGAGGCCTTCAGCTTGGCGGCCTTGTCGGCGTCGAACCACCAGAACGATGTCTCGCCCAAAGCATAGGGCGGCAGTTTGTCGGGATGGGCATATTGGTCGTAATAGGCCACCCAGGACGAGGCTTTATACCATTGCGGCACCCAGAAGCGCTGGGCGAGAAGCACGCGGTCCAGCGCATGGGTGGCGGTCGTCATCTCGTCTTTCGTCTTGGCGGCGATGGTGACCTTGACCATCGCATCCACGGCCGGGGATTTCAGGCCGATGACGTTGTAACTGGAATTGTCCGCGGTTTCCGACCCGTAATTCTGCCGCAGCTCGTCGCCCGGCTCCATGCTGCCCCGGGCGTTGGAGGTAATCATGTCGAAGTCGAAAGAAGGCGGCTGGGTGCGGGATTCGTATTGGCTGTCGTCGACATCCTTCAGGCTGGCGTCGATGCCCAAGGCCTTCAGGTTTTCGACATAGGGGTTGAAGACACGGTCGAACTGCGGGTTATCGTTCAGGAATTCGACCGACAGCACCACCCCGTCCTTGGCGCGCTTGCCATCGGCGCCGACCACCCAGCCGGCATCGTCCAGAAGCTTGGACGCCTTGCGCAGGTTCTTGCGGTCCAGCTGATCGGGGCCGGAGACCGGGGCCGCGATGGGATCGTCGGTCAGGATCGAGGGGTCCAGCAGCTTTTGGTCGACCAGCGGTTGCAGCAGGGCCTTTTCGGCATCGGAAGGGGCGCCGGAGGCGGCGAGATAGCTGTTCTCCCAAACCGAGTTGATCCGGGAATACAGCCCGTAGAACAGCGCCTTGTTCGACCATTCGAAGTTGAACATCAGCCCGATGGCCTCGCGGACACGGGGGTCTTGGAACTTCTCGCGCCGCAGGTTGAAGACGAAAGCCTGACCGCTGGCCTTGTTGCCATTCGGGATCTCGGCCTTGACGACGGCGCCCGAGGTCACGCCCGGGAAGTCATACTGCGTCGCCCAGGCTTTCGACGAGGTCTCTTGGCGGAACGTATAGGCGCCGGCCTTGAAACCTTCGAAAGCGGCGTTCGGGTCGCCGAAATATTCGAACCGGATCGAGTCGAAATTGTTCTGCCCCTTGTTGATCGGCAGCTTCTCGCCCCAGTAATCCGGGTTGCGCTTCCAGACCACGGTCTGGCCGGTGACGGTGCGCGACTTGTCGAGCTGATAGGGGCCGGTGCCGAGGAACGGGTCGAGCGACGAATCCTCCAGACTGCGCTTGTCCTTGACGAACTCGGCCTTGGAAAAGATCGGCAACCCGCCGACCTGCGCGGGCAGGTCGCGGTAGGGGATGCCGGGCTTGAAGGTGAATTTGACGGTCAGCGGGTCGATGACCTCGGCCTTGTCGACCTGGGTGTTGAAGATGGTGCGGAAGTCCGAAAGCCCGTGGTCGCGGAACTGCTCGTAAGAGAAGATCACGTCATCGGCCGTCATCGGCGAGCCATCGGCGAATTTCACATCGTCGCGCAGGTGGAAGATGACCCAGCTGCGGTCCTCGGGATATTCGATCGTCTTGCACATCAGGCAATAGCTGGCGCCGATCTCGTCCGCGGTGCCGGTCAGGATGGATTCATAGGGCAGCGTCGCCCCCACGACCGGCACGCCCTTGATCGAATAGGCGTTGACCGTGTCCCAGGTGCCGAAGCTGCTTTCGGAAATCTCGCCGCCCTTGGGGG
>CAMFIX010000095.1 GCA_945952425.1 uncultured Pseudorhodobacter sp.
GTGGACGCGCCGGGCGATCTTGCCCCGCGGTAGCATGCGATGATGGCGGCCTACCCCGCCGGGATGGCGATCAACACGACGGGCACGGCGGCGGCGCATGCGGTGCAAAGCCCGATGGCGGCGTTCGGCCATGCGCCGCACGGCATCGGGGTCGGCGCGCTTTTGCCCTATGTCATGCGGTTCAACCTGCCCCATGCCCGCCCGGCCTTTGCCGAGATGGGCCGCATCCTGGGCGCGGGCTCCGCCGAGGCCGGCATCGCGCGGATCGAGGCGCTTTTGGCCGCGGCCGGCGTGCCGGGTGACATTGCCGCCTTGGGCATCGCGCCCGACCATTTCCCGCAGATCGCCCGCTCCAGCGTGCTGGCGACGCGGCTGGTCCTGAACAACCCCGCGCCGATGACGCCCGAGACGGTCACCGCCTTGTTGACCCGCGCCCATGCGGGCGACCGCGGCGCCTGGCCCGTCTGAGGCCCGTCTAAACCACAGCATGCAAGAGGGAGGAGGCCCCATGTCTGCACCGCAAAAGCACGACCAGAACGCCGGATGGCATCGATTCCGCATAGGCGACCTGGAATGCACCGCGATCTGGGACGGCTATATCCACCATGGCTACGAGGGCATCTTTCCCAATGCCGACCCCGATGAGATGCTGGCGCTGAAGCTGGCCCATCGCCTGCCCCTGGACCATATCCCGATGGACCTGAACCCGGTGGTCGTGAACACGGGCGACAGGCTGCTGCTGGTCGATGCCGGGATGGGGCAAACCTCGACCATGTTCGGCGACAAGATGGGGCGCCTGCCCGAGAACCTGGCGGCGGCGGGCATCGACCCCTCCGACATCGACGCCGTGCTGATGACCCACCTGCATCCCGATCACAGCTTCGGCCTGATCCGCCCCGATGGCACGGCGCTGTTCCCCAGGGCCGAACTTTACTGCACCCAGGCCGACTGGGCCGAGTGGACCGACCCTGCAAGCCTGGCGCGCAACGATTTCCGCGCGCCCTGGACCAAGGGCACGCTGGAGGCCGTGGCGCCCTATCGTGACCGGCTGCGGCTGTTTTCGCCGGGCGAGACGATCCTGCCCGGGGTCTTTACCTTCTCGGTCGCGGGCCATGCGGCGGGCATGTGCGCCTATATCTTCGAAAGCCGGGGCGAGAAGGTGGTTTTCACCGGCGATGTCGCCCATCACCAGGTCTTTGACCCGCACCACCCCGAGTGGTTCTTCCACATGGATTACGACACGAACCCGCAGCAAGGCGCCGCCGCCAAATCCGCGATCTTCGCCAAGGTGGTGGACGAGGGCATCCGCTTTCACGGCTATCACTTCCCCTATCCGGGGTTGGGCGACATGGAGCGGGTGGCCGACGGCACCTATCGTTTCCACGCCCAGGCGGTGAACCCGCGGCCCTGAAACGCGGACGGCTGCCCTATAGCGGGGCGGCCGTATCCTTGTTGCGCTTGGCGTATTCCATGATCGCCAGGTCGCCCGCCAACAGGATGTGATGCTCGCAGGCCAGTTGCGCGGCCTGCGGGTCGCGGGCCACGGCGGCGGCGTTGATGATCGTCTCCAGCTCGGAGATCGAGGGCTCGATCCGGGCCGGATCGACAAAGGCAAAGCGGCGGAAGATGGCGATGCGGGCATGGATGGCGCGCAGGGTCTCGGTCAGCACTTCGTTGCCGCCGCCGGCCAGAAGCTGCAGGTAGAAATCCGCCTTGATCTCTTCGCGGCTGTCCACATCGCCCTTGCGGTATTCCTTGTCCAGCCGGTCGCGCAGCTTGACCAGCGACTTCGCCTGGGCCGCATTGGCATTCAGCGCGAAAAGCTTGCCCGCCAGCCCTTCCAGCGTCGCGCGCACCACGTAGATCGAGCGGATCTCGGTCTCGGTCAGCACGGCGACGATGGGGCCGGTGTTGGGCAGAACCTTGATCAGATGCTCGCTTTCCAGCTGGCGCAGCGCCTCGCGGATCACCGTGCGCGAGACGCCCAGAGTCTCGCAGAGCATGTTCTCGACCAGCCGCTGGCCCGGCACCAGCCGCCCGTTCAAAATCTCTTCGCGGATATGCTTGACGACCTGCTGGCGCAGCGGTGCGGCGGTGCGTTCGATCAGGGGTGAACCTTGCAACTTGGGCCTCCTCTTGTGCCTTGGTGCCTGCCAGGCCCGGCGCGACGGGCCTCAGTCAAGATTAGCCTAATACCAAGCTGAATGCGCGATTCCCCGGCCGAGCGCAAGCATCACCCGACCGTCACCCCGCCGCAGACGAAAAGCGTCTGGCCGGTGACGAAACCAGCGCGGGGGTCGCAGAAGAAGGCCACCGCATTGGCCACATCCTCGGGCGTGCCCATGCGACCCAGGGGGATCGTCGCGCGCAGCTTCTGAAAGCTTTCGGACTCGGGCGGATTGTTCTGCCAGAACGCCGTGGTCGCGATCGGCCCGGGGGCCACGCAATTGACGGTGATGTTCTGCGGCCCCAGCTCCAGCGCCCAGGTCCGCGCCATGGATTGCAGCGCGCCCTTGGTGGCGGAATAGATCGTCCGCGCCTCTTTCCCCAAGGTCACGCGCGAGGTGTTCATCACGATCCGCCCCTGTCCCTCGCGCCGCATCACCGGCACGAAGGCCTTGGCGCAGATCAGGGCGGGCCGGACGTTCAGATGCATCAGCCGGTCGAAATCGTCCAGCTGCACCGCATCGAAGAGGGCGGGCGCCACGATGCCCACATTGTTCACCAGGCAGGTGACCGGCAGCCGCGCGGCCAGATCGGCGCAGACCTCGGCCGTGGCCTTGGCATCCGACAGGTCCAGCTGCACCGCATCGGCGCGCAGGCTTTCGGCCTCGGGCACTTCGCGGTCCAGCACGATCACACGGTAGCCGTCGGCCTGCAGGCGCAGCGCGATGGCCTGGCCGATGTTGCGTCCGCCGCCGGTCACGACGGCATGAGGTTGGGTCACGATAGCGTCCTTTGTGCGGGGGAAGGGGGGCCGCCGCCCCCCGAAGCGTCAGGCGATCTTGAAGCCGGCATAGCCTGCATCGCGTATGCGGTTCAGCTCGACCATGTAATTGGCCATGCCGCCCATGTACCACATCGAGGTGCGCGGCTTGCCCGGGATATTGGCCCCGTTGATCCAGCTGTCGGTGACCTGGAAGAGCGTCCCGGCCAGCCCGTCCTGGCAGATCTTGACCCAGCTCTCGACCGCGGCGGGATCGGTGTCGACGATGCCGCCCGAGGTCTCGGCCGCGCGGATCAGGTCGGTGAAGTAATTGACCTGCCATTCATGCACCAGGGGCTGGCTGGTGAAGGGGCTGAAGGGGCCGAAGACCATGAAGAAATTCGGGAAACCCGCCATGGTCATGCCGCCATAGGTCCGCGGGCCGTCTTTCCACTGGTCGCGCAGCACCGCGCCGCCGCGACCGATGGTCTCGATCTTCAGGTAGTTCCCGGTCACCGCATCGAAACCCGTGGCCATGATGACCACGTCCAGCGCGATCTCCTGCCCGCCGATCACCAGGCCGTTTTCGGTATAGCGTTCGATCTTGTTGGCCTTGACGTCGTGCAAGGTGACGTTCGGGCGGTTGTAGACCTCGTAATAGCCATCCGCCGCCAGCGGCCTGCGGGCGTAATAGTCGGTCGGCGTCAGCATGGCGGCGATCTTGGGGTCTTTCACCGCCGCATCCAGCTTGGACTTGATGAAGTCGGTCGCGGTCTTGTTCGCCTCGGCGGTCACGGTGATGTCGGCGAAGGTCTCCAGCATGAAGCTGAAGCCGTTGCCCTTAGCCCATGCTGCCTCATACCGCGCCGCGCGGTCTTCTGCCGAGACCGCCAGCGCCGAGGTCGTGCTTTCGACGAAGCCGAAGACCGTGCCGGTGTTCAGCGCCCAGTTGCGATAGGCCACCGGGTCTTGCTTGATCCGGGCGCGGACGTCCTGCGGGAAGGGGCCGATGCCCAGGGGCACCACCCATTGCGGGGTGCGCTGCAGCACATGCAGATGCCCGACCTTGGCGGCAATCGCCGTGATGATCTGGATGCCGGTCGATCCGGTGCCGACCACGGCCACCCGCTTGCCCGTCAGGTCGGGGTCGTCCTTCGGCCATTTCGAGGCGACCAGAACCTGGCCCTTGAACTTCTCCTGGTCGGGGAATTGCGGCGCGTAAGAGGAGGACAGCAGCCCCACCGCCTCGATCAGGTAACGCGCGCGGACGGTTTCGCCCTTGCCCGTCGTCAGAACCCAGCGTTTGGCGGCCTCGTCCCAGGCGGCGCGCTCGATCTTGGTGTTGAAGTTGATCGAGCGTTTCAGGTCGTGCTTGTCGGCGACCGCGTTCATGTAATCCAGCACTTCGGACTGGCGGGCATAGCGTTCCGACCAGTGCCAGTTCTGGAACATCTCCAGGTCGAAGGAATAGGTGTAGACGGTCGATTCGGTATCGACCCGGCAGCCGGGATAGCGGTTCCAGAACCAGGTGCCGCCGACGCCGCTGGCCATGTCGAAGGCCTGGACGTTCAGCCCCAGCGTCTCGCGCATCGCGTAAAGCGCGTAAAGCCCGCCCACGCCGACCCCGATGATGGCCACATCCAGTTCCAGCCCGTCCAGTTTCAGTCCTTCCAGGGGCTTGGCCTGTGCCTGCGTCATGTCCTCTCCTCCCTCTCTTGACCGCGCAGGGCCTTGGGCGCCGTGTTGGACACGGGGCCGATCCTGCCTTCTGCGCATACCGTATTACGGTAATATACACCGCCCGCCGCCCACGCAACATCTTTCTTGGGCCCAGGTCTCTCCCCTTTTGCCCGTCCCCGCCGCCCCGCGCCCGGCCCGGCTTTTTCACTGTGAAATTTTTTCCTCACCCCCCGCCCCGCGCCCGCGGCAAACTGGCCCCCAGGGGCGGGGCCCCGACCAAGCGAGGAGGCAAGGCGATGGGCGAATATTTTTCCGAGCGGCGGTCGGCCGAGGTGGTCAATGGCCGGATGGGCCCCGCGATGGACCCGCGGCTGCGCGCGGTGATGGGGGCGCTCGTCACCCACCTGCATGCCTTCGTCAAGGAGGTCAGCCTGACCCAGGAGGAATGGGCCCGCGCCGTCGATTTCCTGACCCGCACCGGCCAGCTCTGCACCCGCGAGCGGCAGGAGTTCATCCTGCTGTCCGACGTGCTGGGCCTGTCGATGCTGGTCGATGCGGTCGGCAACCGCAGGCCGCCGGGCGCGACCGAGAACACCGTGCTCGGCCCCTTCCACGTCGAAGGCGCCCCGTTCCGCGCGATGGGCGCCTCGATCTGCCTGGACGGCAAGGGGGAAAGCTGCCTCTTCGCCGGCCAGGTCCGCACGACCGACGGCACCCCCATCGCCGGGGCCTGCGTCGATGTCTGGAGCGACAATGCCGAGGGCTATTACGATGTGCAAGAGCCCGACCGGCAGCCGAAATGGAACAACCGCGGGCGCTTCGTCACCGGGGCGGATGGGCGCTACAGCTTCGTCGGCATCAAGCCGGTCAGCTACCCGATCCCCGACGACGGCCCGGTCGGTCAGCTGCTGCAGGCCCTGGGCCGCCACCCGTTCCGCCCGGCGCATATGCATTTCATGGTCAGCGCCCCGGGCCATGCGACGATCGTCACCCATACGTTCGACGGGACGGATGCCTATATCGGCGACGACGCGGTCTTCGGCGTCAAGGAAACGCTGGTCGCCCCCTTCGTTCCGGTCACGGACGGCACCGTTCAATGGCGGTCGGAGTTCGACTTCGTCATGGTCGCGGATGCTTAACAGGTTACATAACAGGGATTAACCGACCCGCATCTCCTGCCGCAGCACCAGCACCACCGCGCCCAGCACATTGTCGGTGGCGGGCGAGGTGCCGGTCAGGAAGCGCGTCCTTTGCGCCTCGGGCAAGAGGCTCGGCCGACAGAGCGTGTGACGGTCGTAAGAGGCCCGCATCGGCGCCAGGAACAGCTCTCCGGCCAACGCAAGCCCCCCGGTAATCAGGAACATCGGCGGGTTCAGGCTCGACCCCATCATGGCCAGGCCGATCCCCGCATACTCCCCCGCATCCTCGATCAGGCGGCGGTGACCCAGATGCCCCGCCCGCGCCTCTGCCACGAATTCCGACAGCGAAAGCGCATGGCCGAGCGTGCGCGCCGCCTCGGCGATCAGCTGGTTGCCGCCGGTATAGGTGTCCAGGCAGCCCCGGTTGCCGCAGCGGCACAGCGCGCCGCGCGGGTCGATGGTCAGATGCCCGAGCTCGCCGCCGAAGCCATTGGCGCCGCGCCGGATCTTGCCGTCCATCACGATCGCCCCGCCTGTGCCGAGGTCGAACTTGAACATCACGAAATCGCTCTCGCCCTTGGCCGCGCCGAAGGACATCTCGTACAGCGCCCCGCAATGGCTTTCGTTGTCGACATGGACCGGGCACCCCAGCGCCGCGGCAAAGAGCGGGCCGATGCGCGTGCCGTTCCAGGTCGGGAAGATGCCGCCGTAAAGCACCGTCCCTTCGCGCGAAATCGGGGCCGAGACGGCGAGCCCGACCCCCACCAGTTCGCGCGGGGTCAGGCCCAGGGTGGCGGTCAGCCGCGTCAAGACCTCGGTCGAGATCGCCACCGCATCCTGCGGGCTGTAGCCGACCTTCAAGAGGACATGCTCTGCCGCCAGCGCCTGCCGGGCGGCATCGCACAGGATCACCCGGATCTCGCCCAGGCCCAGGAGTATCCCCGCCAGCACCCCCAGCGCGGGGTTCAGCGCATGCACCAGCGTCGGCCGCCCCACCCCCTTTTGCGCCCGCAGCACATCGAGCACCGCGCCCGAGCCCCGCAGCTCGGTCAGGAGTCCCGAGACCGAAGAGCGCGACATGCCGGTATCCGCGACGAGGTCGGCCGCCGAGGCTTCGCCGCGAATGGCGATGGCAATCAAGGCCTTGCCCGCAGGCGTGGCCGGGTCGGCAAGGTCAAGGAAACGCGGCAGGGTCACTTCGGGCCTCATTCGGAACACCCTAGGCTGGCATTTTTCGGGTCTGAAAGAAAGGCCCTGAAAGCGGAAGCCATGGCAAGCTGTTCGGGGAAAAAGCGAAGCATTGCGAAAGAAGTCGGAAGCAAACGGAAGTCTATTTTTACAAAACTGAAAAAACGCGCTTGACCGAATCCCGTGCCGGGCGCATCTTCGCCGCACCCAATCCACGTTTCTCGGGAGGAAACCATGACCTATCGCACCGCCTTCGGCGGGGCCCTGGCGGCCCTTTGCCTGTCGACTGCCCTCGCCAATGCCGGCGAGGTCAAGATCTGGACGCTGACCTTCGCCAACGACAGCGCCAACCAGGCCTGGGCCAAGATCATCGCCGATTTCGAGGCCGCCAACCCCGGCACGACGATCAAGCTGGAGACCCGGGCGGTCGACGAGCACAAGGCGGCGCTGCGGGTGGCCGCGCAATCCGACCAGGGACCGGACATCTATTTCATGTGGGCGGGCCTGGGGCTTGGCGGCGAATTCGTCAAGGCGGGGCTGTCGCAGCCGCTGGACGATTACTACGCGCAATACAAATGGGATGACCGGCTGGTCGGCACCGCGGCCGGCTTTACCGCGAACTACCCGCCGCACCGCCATGGGGTTCCTTACACCTTCCACGGCGAGGCGATCTATTACAACAAGGCGCTGTTCGAAAAGGCCGGGATCGCGGCGCCGCCCGCCTCCTATGACGAGCTGAAGGCCGATGCGCAAAAGCTGAAGGATGCGGGCATCGCGGCGTTCAGCTTCGGCGGCACGGTCAACTGGCACCTGATGCGGCTGATGGACGTGATCCTGGAGGCCAAATGTGGTGCCGACAAGCATGACCAGCTGATGGACATGAAGCTGGACTGGAGCGCGGAACCCTGCGCCACCGACAGCTTCAAAGAGCTGGGCGACTGGTCGGCCAACTACATCCTCTCTCCCTTCATGGGCATCGACCAGGCGCAATCGACAAACCTCTTCATCGCGGGCAAGTCGGCCATGGCGCTGGAGGGCGATTGGTTCGTCAGCCAGATGAAGGATGCAGGCCTGACCGACGAACAGCTTGGCCTCTTCCCCGTGCCGACCGGCACCGACCGGCTTTATGGCTTCGGCGAGAACCTTTATGTCTCGTCCAAGTCCAAGGTGGCGGACGAGGCGGCGAAGTTCCTCGACTATATCAGCTCGGACGCGGTGCAGCAGGCCAACCTGGGCCAGTTCGGCGCGATCTCGATCAACAAGAACGTCAAGTATGAAAACGTCGCGCCCCTGGACCAGGCCTGGATGGACATTTTCGCCAAATACACCAAGGTCTACATGAACGGCGACCAGGCTTTCCCGCTGGATGTGACGACGGAATATTTCCGCATCATCAACGAGGTCGCTTCGGGCACGATGAAGCCCGAGGACGCCGCCAAGGGCATGCAGACCTTCATCGGCAACCGCAAGGGCTGAGCCTTCGGGCCCAACCCCCCGGCCGGGCGTGGCCTCCCTCGCGCCCGGCCTTTTCGGAGGCATCATGACCCTTTCCCCCAAGACCGAGGGCTGGCTGATGCTGGCGCCTGCCTTGGTCGTCTACCTGCTCTTCGCCGTCTATCCGATGCTGGACGTCGGCATCATGTCGTTTTCCCGCTGGAACGGGCTGACGCCGGATGCGCCCTTCGTGGGGCTGGCGAATTATCGTGCCGTGCTGACGCAAGACCCGGTCTTCTGGGGCGCCTTGCGCAACACGGTCGCCTGGACCGCCTTGGCAGTGGTGGTGCCCAACCTGATCTCCTTCGGCCTCGCGCTGGCGCTGAACCAGCAGCTACCGGGCCGCGGAGCCCTGCGCGTCGTCTTCTACCTGCCGGTCATCATCGCCTCGATCGCCGTGGCGACGATCTGGAAATGGATGTACGACCCGTTCTTCGGCCTCTTCAACCAGATCCTCACCGGCTGGGGCCTGCCTGCGCCGGACTGGCTGGGCGACAAGCAGATCGCGCTGTGGAGCGTCTTCGTCGCCCATGTCTGGCAGTCGGTCGGCTTTTCCATGGTGCTGTTCCTCGCGGGCCTGCAATCCGTCTCGACC
>CAMFIX010000096.1 GCA_945952425.1 uncultured Pseudorhodobacter sp.
CGGGGTCTGCAGGTTCAGCGTCGATTCGCGCCCCGTGTCCAGATAGCTCTTGAACAGCGCCTTGGGGTCATCGGTCTGGCGGCTCAGCAGCACATAGGCCAGGTCGAAGGGCGAGCCGACGCGGATGCAGCCATGGCTGAAGGCGCGCACCTCCTTGGCGAAGAGGGGCTTGGTCGGCGTGTCGTGCAGATAGATGTTCCAGGGGTTCGGGAACATGAACTTGACCTTGCCCAAGGCATTGCCGTCCTCGGGCGGCTGGCGCAAGGCGAAGGGGAAGTTGCCCGGCGTATAGGCCGCGAAATCCACGGTCGAACGGTCGACCACGCGCCCCGAACGGTCCAGAAGCTGCAGCTGCCCCTGCGCCATCGGGTTCTTCTGGAACTGCGGCAGGTATTCCTTGACGACGATGGAGCGCGGCACCGACCAGGTCGGGTTGATGACCATGAACTCCATCAGGTCCGAGAATTCCGGGCTCTCGGTGTCATGGCCGACCTTGCCGATGATGACGCGGGTCTCGAAGGTCACCGCGCCGTCGTCGAAGACGCGCGCCTTGAACTCGGGCTGGTTGACCCAGATGTGACGGCTGCCCAAGGGCGCATTGCCCATCCAGCGCAACCGCTCCATCGCCACGATCACCGATTGCAGCCGGTCCTTGGCGGGCGTGTTCAGCGCCTCGGCCGTCGATTTGCCGACCACGCCATCGGGGGTGATGCCATGGGCCAGCTGAAAGCGGCTGACGGCCGATTGCAGCTCGGCGTCATAGGCTTCGGTGAAAGAGGCCTCCAGGTAGCCGAGCGCGATCAGCCGGTCGCGCAAAGCCACCGCGGCCGGGCCGGTAGCGCCGGGCTTCAGCTCGGCGATGTCGGAGGGCATTTCCAGCCCGCGGGCGATGGCATCCTCCAGCCGGAACTTCTCGGCCATCAGCTGGGCATATTCCGGCGCCTGCGGGGCAAGATTGGCCAAAAGCGCCTCCAGCCCGGCTTCGGCGCTGGACAGCGTCAGGGCGGGGTCGGGCCGGGCAATGTCGCGCTTGATCGTGTCGTCGATCTTGTCGGGGCTCAGCGCGCCCGAGGACAGATCGCGCACGAAGGCGACCAGCGCCTTGGTCATCTTCGCCTCGATCCGGCCAAGGTCGCCCTCGGTCTGGGCCGAGGCCATGGCCTGGCGCAGGCCATTGGCGTCATAGCGCGGCACGGGCAGGCCGTGATCGGCGGCGGTGTCGAACGCGGCCAGCGCCAGCGCGCGGCGGTCGGCATCCTGCGGCCCGGTCCACAGGCTTTGATAGCCGCGCCCCTGGTAGAAATCCTGCGCAGCCGTGAGGTCGCCCAGCTCTTCGGCCAGCGCCTGGGTATAGGCCGAGGGCAGGGTCGCGGCCCGCAGGGGCGCCCCCATGACGGCGAGGGCCGAAGTCATCGCCCAAAGGGCTGCACGCCGGTTCATCGCAAAGTTCATCGTTTCAATCCCCGCCCGATTCCTGCCTCTGACCCGCGCGCTTTGCCCGCGCGCGATGCCTCTTTCCCGAAAGGTAGTCGCTTTCCCGGGCCTTTGCAAACCGCCCCGCCCGCGAAAACCGCTGGAGAATCACGTTTTTCAAGCACGCCGCCCCACCCGCAAAGTGAAAACCCGTGATGTTTCGAATTGAGGGGGAATTTTCGGCAGAAGCTCGCCCTTGCATTCAGCGATTTTTTGCCTATCGCGGCCAGACTGGCGGAACCGGGAAGAATTCCGGGTTTGAGCGTGGGGAAAACTATGCCATCAGTGTCTCGCAGCCTTCGCAAGGGGGCGGAAAAAATGCTGCCGACCAAGGCGGCTCAGGCGAGATACGGGACAATCTCATGAGCTCTGACAAATCCGTCTTTTCGCGGCGTAGCCTTTTGCGGGTCTTCGCTGCCGGCGCCATCGTGGCGGCGCCCACCTACTCCAACGCCTTCAGCCTCCTGCGGGGGGCGGGCGACATCCGCCGGGTCAACATGGTTTCGGGCCGTTCGGGCGAAAGCATCAACGCGATCTACTGGGTCGATGGGCAGTATATCCCGGAGGTCTGCGCCGAGATCAGCCATTTCATGCGCGACCTGCGCGCGGATCAGGCGATCCAGATGAACCCGCACAATTTCGACATCATCGCGGCGACCCATCACCTTCTGGACACGACCGAGCCCTATAACCTGCTCTCCGGCTATCGCACGCCGCAAACCAATGCGATGCTGCGCTCCGAAAGCCGGGGGGTTGCGAAAAACTCCCTGCACATCAAGGGGATGGCGGCGGATATGCGGCTGAAGTCGCGTTCGGTGCCGCAGATCCAGCGCGCGGCAGAGGCCTGCGCGGCCGGGGGCGTCGGCCATTACATGCGCTCGAACTTCGTCCATATGGATTGCGGCCCGGTCCGCACCTGGGCAGGCTGAACGGGCAGTCGGCAGGGCACGGCCTGATCTGACAGCGCACCCGGTGCAGTCGGCAGAGCCAAGCCAACAGTCGGCAGGGCCCAGGTCTCAGAACAAGCGCAGAGGCTGCAGTCGGCAGCGCCCTTCCCTCAAAAGCCCCAAGCAAAACCCCGCATCGGCGATGCGGGGTTTTGCTTTGTGCGGCCCGGTTCACTCTTGCGTGAGCCCGCCCGATTCCGCGTCACGCGCGGCACCCGGATGCTGCCCCCACGCCTCCGGCGCGCCCCGGAACCCCTGGGCCACGACGAATTTCTCCGACGAATCGCTGCGGCTCGACGGCGGCTTCACATTGGCGACCTTCTTGAAGGCCTTCTTCAAGACCGTCTGCATCTCGTTCTCGGCCCCGCCCGCCAGAACCTTGGCGACGAACGTCCCATCCTCCTCCAGCACATCGAAGGCAAAGGCCAGGGCCGCCTCGATCAGCGCCACGATGCGCAGGTGATCCGTCCCCTTGTGCCCCGAGGCCGCCGCCGCCATGTCGGACATGACCACATCGGCCTTGCCCCCCAGCCATTCCTTGACCTGCGCATCCGCCCCGTCGCTCAGGAAATCCAGCACGTGGATTTCCGCTCCGGCAATCGGTTCGACCTCCTGCAGGTCCACCCCCAGCACCCGGCCCACCGGCTTGCCCGCCCGCTCGCCCAAGGCATTCACCTTGGGCACCGCCACCTGGCACCACCCGCCCGGCGCGCAGCCCAGATCGACCACACGGCACCCGGGCTTCAGGAACTGGAACCTTTCGTCCAGCTCCATGATCTTGAAGGCCGCCCGCCCGCGATAGCCCTCGCGTTTCGCCCGCGCGACATAGGGGTCGTTCAACTGCCGCTCCAGCCAGAGCGTTGACGAGAGCTTGCGCCCCTTCGCCGTCTTGACCTTGACCCGCAGATCCCGCGTCCCGCGCCCGGATGTGTTCTTTTCTGTCATAGGAAAGGCCCATCCTCCAAGACGCCATCGGCGCTCATCTGTGCATACAAAAGCCCCTCGCGAAGCCCCCGATCGGCCACCGACAGCCGATCCGTCGGCCATATCCGCATCAGCGCCTGAAGGATAGCCGCCCCGGACATGATCAGCGTATGTCGGTCGCGCCCGATGCGCGGATCGGTGCGGCGGCCTTCGGGGCCCAAGGTCAGGTAGTCGCGGATCACCGTGTCGATCTGCTCGCTGGTCATCACCAGCCCGTCCACCTTGGCCCGGTCATAGCGCCTGAGCCCCAGGTAAGACGCCGCCACGGTGGTGACCGTGCCCGATGTGCCGATGATCTGGAACCCGGCCTTGGGCTGCGCCGATTTGGCCGGGTTGAAATTGGCGAGGCTCTCCTCAAAGAACCAACTCATCAGGGCAAACCGCGCGCCGTCATCCTCGACATCGCCGAACTGGTCCTTCAGCGTCGCCACGCCAAGCGGCACCGAAATCCAATCCACCACCCGCGCATCGCCCAAGCCCTGCCGGTCGAAGCCCTGCGACAGCCGCATGATGGACCGCGGCCGGTCCTCCGGCGCCACGCCCGACAGGTCGATCCAGACCAGCTCGGTCGATCCCCCGCCGATATCCACGATCAACAACTGCTCGCTGTCGCGCCGCACCAAGGGCGCGCAAGAGATCACCGCCAGCCGCGCCTCTTCGACCGCCGGGATGATCTCGATCACCAGCCCGGTTTCGCGCTTCACCTGGCGGATAAAGTCGCGCGCGTTCTTGGCGCGCCTGCAAGCCTCGGTCGCCACCAGCCGCATCCGCCGCACGCCATGTTTCTCGATCTTGGACTGGCAGATGCGCAAGGCCTGGATCGTCCGCCCCATCGAGGCGCGCGACAGCTTGCCCGAGGCCTCCAACCCCGCGCCCAGCTGCACGGTCTTGGAAAACGAGTCGATGACAAGAAACTGACTGCCCCGCGGTTGGGCAATCAGCATGCGGCACGAATTCGTCCCCAGATCGACAGCGGCATAAAGCCCCGCGTCCGGGGGTGGAGGGGCAGACGGCTCCGGCACCGGGGAGCCAGCGGGCGCAATACCCCCCTGCTCGACCTTTGGCCGGTTTGCGCCCCCCCTCCGGGAACGCCTGGGCGCCATGTCGCCCTCCATCTTCGGTTGTCCCCAACCTAATCGCGAAGCCCGCGCGGCTCAAGGGGCTGCCGTCACCTGCCCGTCGCATAAGCACCGCCTCATGTCGAAATCCGGCTTTGCCTGTCGCAAATAGGCGCTACACAGGAAGCCGAAGATCAAAGGCGGAATCAGACACATGCCCGACGTCACCATCGTTTACTGGCGCGACATCCCGGCGCAGGTCATCGTCGGCAAAGGCCGCGGCGGATCGAAGGTCAAGCTGACTGAACGGTTCGAACAGGCCATCGACCGCTGCGCGATGAAGATCGGGGCACGCGATTCGGATGCTTACCTGGCCGAATGGCGCAAGGCGGCCCCTTACGAGGAACCGGGCGAGCCCGCCGAAATCGCCGCCCGCGTCGCCGCCCAGATCGAAGCCACCTACGACACCGAGCGGCTGAAGCAGCTCATCAACGCAGAGGGTCGGGCGCAAGCCTGACGTGATCCCATGGCCCTGTTCAACTTCCGCCGCGAAGCTGCCCCCACAACCGTCGCCCCCGAGGTCGAGGCCTTTCTGAAGGGCTATTCCATCGAGGTCATGCCCCGCACGGCCGAGAAGATCGAGGATTTCCGGGCCCTGCTGCCCAAGGGCACCCGCGTCTATATCGCCCATATCGACGGCACGCCCATCGAGGACATGGTGGCCACCGCCAAGCGCATCGCGGGCGAGGGCTTCGACGTCATGCCCCACATGCCCGCCCGCATCATCAAGGACAAGGCGACCTTGGCCGACTGGATCGCGCGCTACAAGGGCGAGGCGGGGGTCCGCCAAGCGCTGCTTCTCGGCGGCGGCATTCCCCAGCCGGTCGGCGATTTCGCCGATTCGATGCAGCTGATCGAGACCGGGCTGTTCGACGGCTTTGAACGCCTTCATGTCGCCGGTCACCCCGAAGGCAACAAGGACATCGACCCCAACGGCGGCGACGAAGTGGTCATGAAGGCGCTCGCCTGGAAGAACGCCTGGGCCGCGCGCACCGATGCCAAGGTCGCGATGGCGACGCAATTCTGCTTCGAGGCCGGTCCAGTGATCGAGTGGGCGAACAAGCTGGCCGCGGCGGGCGTGACGATCCCGGTGCATATCGGCGTGGCAGGGCCTGCGAAACTGCAGACCCTCATCAAATTCGCCATCGCCTGCGGTGTCGGCCCCTCCTTGCGCGTGTTGCAAAAGCGCGCCATGGACGTGACCAAGCTGCTTCTGCCCTATGAACCCACCGATTTCGTGACCGAATTGGCGATGCACGCCGCCAAGACGCCGAATTTCAACATCGAACAGGTTCACTTCTTCCCGCTCGGCGGCATCAAGACCAATGCCGAATGGGTCACCAACAACGGCGGCGCCTCGGGCGTCCCGGTTAACGCTTGAGGACCAAATGACCCGCACCGTCATCGAATCGAAGTCGAAAACCGTCATCATCGGCTTTGACGAGCCCTTCTGCGTGATCGGCGAACGCATCAACCCCACCGGCCGCAAGAAGCTCGCGCTGGAGCTGGAGGCCGGGAATTTCGAAACCGTCCTGAAAGACGCGCTGGAGCAGGTGGCTTGCGGCGCGACCGTTCTGGACGTGAACTCCGGCGCCGTCTTCACCAACAAGATGGCTGAAGATCCCCGCTATGCCGACAACAACTTCGTCGAGCCGCCGCTGATGAAGCAGCTGATCGAGGTGATCCAGGGCGTGACCGACACGCCCTTGTGCATCGACAGCTCGGTTCCCGCCGCGCTGGAGGCCGGGCTGATGGCCGCCGAGGGCCGTCCGCTGTTGAACTCGGTGACCGGCGAGGAAGAACGGCTGGAGCGCATCCTGCCGCTGGTCAAGAAATACAATGTGCCGGTCGTGGCGATTTCGAACGACGACACCGGGATTTCCCAAGACCCCGACGTGCGCTTTGCGGTGGCGAAAAAGATCGTGGAACGCGCCGCCGATTTCGGCATCCCGGCGCATGACATCGTCGTCGACCCGCTGGTCATGCCGGTGGGCGCCATGGGGTCTGCCGGCCAGCAGGTCTTTGCACTGGTCCGCCGGTTGCGCGACGAGCTGGGCGTGAACACCACTTGCGGGGCGTCGAACATCTCCTTCGGCCTGCCGCATCGCCACGGGATCAATGGGGCCTTCCTGCCGATGGCGATCTGCGCGGGCATGACCTCGGCGATCATGAACCCGGTCCGCCAGCACGAGATGGAGGCGATCCGCGCCGCCAACTTCCTGATGAACCACGATGCCAATGGCGGCGAATGGATCAGGTTCTCCAAGGTCTTGGAGGCCGTCGAGGGCGGGGCAACCTTCTCCGACGCTTCGGCGGCAGCGGCAATGGCGGCGGCCTCGGGCCGTCGCGGTGGCCGCCGGGCACGCGGCGGCGCGACTGAAGGCTGATTAACCCGGGCTTAACCATGCGCCGATCAAGATCGGCGCATGGAACCGATTCGCATACACAACCCCGACTTCTGGCTGTCCGAGGTTTTCTCGGCTAAATCCGTCACCAGCGGCGGCGTCGTCCGCCGCGCCCGGCGCTGGGTCGAGGCCGAGATCGGCCTGGAAAAGTTCGAAAGCGCGGTCAGGGCGCGCGGCTTTCACCTGATCGAGGCGGGAAGCCAGCTGGTGGTTATCTGCCACTCCGGGCCGGTCTACCTGCGGTTCTGATTTTCTGCGAAAATCACGTCGCCGAAGTTTCTGCGAAACTTCAGAGTTTTCGCAGAAAACTCGTCCCTTCGGAATTTCGCAGAAATTCCGTTACTTGGCCTGGTCCATCGCCGGGCGCAGCTGGCTCAGCAAATTCGCCTCCGTGATCGGCCCCGCCAGCCGCATCACCACCTTGCCGGTCCCGTCGATCACATAGGTCTCGGGCACGCCATAGACCCCCCAATCCAGCGCCATCCGCCCCTCGTCCGCGCCGATCTGCGTGAAAGGATTGCCCATCTCGTCCAGAAAGCCTTGGGCCGCCGGGGCCTTGTCCTTGTAATTGATGCCGTAAATCGTGACGCCCTCGGCCTGCAGCCGCTCCAGCATCGGGTGCTCGGCCCGGCAGGGCTGGCACCACGAGGCCCAGAAGTTCACCAGCTTCAGCCCCGGCTTGCGCAGATCGGCATCGCTGGGCGGCGCGCCCGCGCCGAAGGCGGTCACCGTCACGGGCGGCGCGCTCTTGCCCTCCATCGTCGAGGGCAAGGGCTGGTCGCCCTTCTGCAGCCCGATGTAAAAGGCCAGGGCCAGCCCGCCGAAGAGGACCACGGGCAACAGGATCAGCGGCTTGAACGCCATCAGTCGGAACTCCTCTCCAAAGCCTCCAGCGCGCGGCGGGCGCGGGCGCCCTGCCACAGGGTCACCGCGACCAGCACCGCGATCAGCCCCAGCGAGGCGCCATAGGCGCCCAGCACCGTGAAGGCATATTTCCCAAGATCGGGCATCATTCCATCCTCTCCCGCGCCATCAAGGCCCGCGCGCGCCGCAGCCGGATCTGCATCCGCGTCCGCATCAGGACCAGGGTCACGAACAGCAGGAAAAACCCCGCGATGCAGGTGACCAAAGGCCAGGCGAAGACGCCCGAGACCTCCGATCCGCCTGCCACCGACAGCGATGCCCCCTGGTGCAGCCCCTGGTTCCAGAAGAGCACGGCATAACGCGACAGGAAGGCGAAGACCGAACCCACCATGCACAGGACCGAGGTCAGGTCGGCGGCGGTATCGGGGTCTTCGATCGCGGCCCAAAGCGCCTGATAGCCAAGGTAGAACAGGAACAGGATCAGGAAAGAGGTCAGCCGCGGGTCCCAGGCCCACCAGGTGCCCCACATCGGCTGGCCCCAGAAGGCGCCGGTCACCAGGCCGATGAGGGTAAAGGTCATCCCCACCGGCGCCGCCGCCCGTGCCGCCAGCGCGCTGACGTGGTGGCGGCGGATCAGCCAGATCAGGCTGCCCGCCAGCATCATGAACCAGCCGCCCACCCCCATCATCGCGGCGGGCACATGCAGGTAGATGATCTTGACGGTCGAGCCTTGCTTGTAATCGTCGCCGGTGAAGAAGAACCCCCAGGCGAGGCCGAAACTCACCAGGAGGGCGGCAAGGCTCGCCACCCAGGGCAGAACCGCGCCCGAGGTCTGCATGAACTTCTTGGGATTGGCATATTCCCAGATCGACATCAGCGCCTCCCCCCTGGCCGGCCCAAAAACCCGCCGACTGCCCGCTTTGCGCCAGAGGCCCAAACCCCTGCCCCGCCGACTGCAAGCGCATCGCGCGCGTCGGCCCTGACTGCCCTGCCCGAGCCGCTTTGGCAACTCACCATCCTGTCAGCCCTCATTTCATATTCGCCCGCAACGCCGCTGCGGTGGCAAAGGGCAGGACCGCCAGCGCCCCCGCCGAAATCCCCGCCAAAAGCAGCATCGGCACCAGGGGCTGCAAGCCCGCCGCCCCCCGCCGCACCGCTTCGGCGCCGAAGATCAGCGTCGGCACATACATCGCCAGCACGATCACCCCCACGATCAGC
>CAMFIX010000097.1 GCA_945952425.1 uncultured Pseudorhodobacter sp.
GTTGATGACCACATGGCCGAGGATCGGCACGCCCAGCAGAGGCTGGTCGGCGGGAGGATTGGTGACCTCGGCCTTGACCCGAACCGTGCCGGTCGCGGCATCGACGACCGGAGAGACCTCGGTCAGCGTGGCCTGCAGGGTCAGGTCGCCATCCATGGCCGCAAGATCCAAAGGCGCGCCGACAAAGGCGGAGAGGTTCACGCTGTCGGGCGCATAGAACACCGCCACCCTCCGCGCATCGGCGGCGAGCGTCACCACGGTCTGGCCGGGCCCCGCGACCTGGCCGGGCTCGGCGGCACGGGCGGTCACGATCACGTCCTGGGGCGCGCGCAGCACCGTGTCATCGACCGCACGCCGGGCCTTGGCGACCTGGGTCGCCGCCTGGTCGCGCGCCGAGACCGCCGCCGCGAGCTGCTGGTTCGCCGCATCGAGCTCGGCCCGCGTCGCCACGCCGGAGGCCACCTGCGCCTCGATCCTGGCTTGCGCGCTGGCGGCCTGGGTCAGCGCGGCCTCGGCGCCATTGGCCTGGGCAGTCGCCGCCTCCAGCCCCGCCTCGGCCTGGGTGGCATCGACCCGGGCGATCTCGGCCCCCTTGGCCAGCCGGTCGCCGACCTGCACCGCGACCGACAAAATCCGCCCGCCGTCGCGAAAGCCCGCGGGGATCGTATCCGGCGCCTCGATCGTGCCGGCCAGGCGGTAATCGACCACGTCGGGCGTCACGGCCACGGTGACCAGCTGAACGGGCAGGGGCGCATCGGCCAGGGCCGGGGCGGCGATCAGGGGCAGAAGCAGCAGAAAGCGCATGGGGCCTCACGCATCGGGTGTGGCGGCATGATCGGCGGCAGAGGGGGGCTCTGGCAAGCGTGACGTCGCGGGATTACGGGCGAAACGCTGGCGGACGAGGCTGCGGATGTCCTCGGGGGTGAAGGGTTTTTCCAGGACGATGTGTCCGGTCAGGCCCTTGGCCTCCAGATGGGCATAGCCCGCCACGCTGTCGCCCGTCAGCACGACGACCCGGCCCTGCAGGTCCGGATGGTCGCGCAGCACCGCCAGCGCCAGATCGGCGCCATCCATCCCCGGCATCCGCAGGTCGGTGAAGATCGCGTCGAACCCGCCCGAGGCCAGCCGCTGCAGCGCCCGCTCGGCCGAGCTTTCCAGCACCACCGCATGGCCATCGCCCTCCAGCACCTCGCCCAGCGAGGCCGCCACATCGGGCTCGTCGTCCACGACGAGGATGCGCAGCGCGGGCGCAGGCGCGGCTTTGGCCGGTTGCGGCGCGGCGGCGCCCGCGGCCTGCGGCAGGGCGATGCGGAAGACCGCGCCGGGGAAGTCCCCGCTGCCCGGGGCCAAGGCGATGGTGCCGCCATGCCCCTCGATCACATTGCGCGAGATCGACAGGCCGATGCCGGTGCCGACCTCGACGGCCTTGGTGGTGAAATAGGGCTCGAAGATGCGGGTGCGGATCGCGTCGGGCAGGCCGGGGCCGTTGTCGGCGATGGTCAGCACGACCTGGCCTTGGCCCACGGCCCCGGTCACATGGATGCGGCGCGGCAGGGGCCGGGTGATGAGCGCCTGCTGGGCATTGATGAAAAGGTTGGAAAACACCTGCCCCAGAAGATCGCGGTCGCCCATCACCGGGGGCAGGGGGGCGATGTCCAGCGTCACCTCGACCCCGGCCGAGCGCAGGCCGTAGCCCACCACCTCCAGCGCGGTCTGGATCGCCTCGGCGATGTCCATCGGCTCGCGCTTGGGCGGCTTTTGCCTTGCCATGGCGAGGAAGCTCTTCACGATGCGCCCGCAGCGGTCGGCGGCGGCGCGGATGCGCTCGGCGCGGGTCTTCACATCCGGGTCTTGCGCGCGTTCCACCAGCAGCGTCGATTGCGCCACGGCGATGGCCAGCGGGTTGTTCAGCTCATGCGCGACGCCCGCCAGCAGCGAGCCCATGGCCGAGAGCTTTTCCACCTGGTGCAGCCGCTCGCGGCCCTCGCGCATTTCCTGGTCCAGCCGCTTGTGCTCGGTCAGGTCGCGCAGATGCGAGACGAAGAGCCTGTGCCCGGCGGCCCGTGTCTCGGTGATCGTCAGCTCCACCGGCAGGCGCGCGACGCCTTGATCGTCCATCACGATCACCGCATCCAGCGCCGAGACGACGACCGAGCGGAACAGCTCTTCGCGTTCGGCCAAGGCGGCGCGCTGCGCCTCGGAGGCGGCTTCGGCCGATTTCAGCTCGGTCAGATCGCGCGAGAAGGTCAGATAGCCGGGTCGGTCGATCCCGGGCGGTGCGAAAGGCACGGCGGCGACCTGCAGAAAGCGCTGGCCGTGGCCCTGGTAGTCGGTCCAGCCCTTGAACCGCGCGACCTCGCCGCGGTCGATGAAGGGTTTGAAGTCCAGGTAGCGCCCCTCGATCACCGGGCCCAGCACGTCGCGCACATGGTGGCCGATCACCTCCTCCCGGGTCTTGCCGATGAAGGCCAGGAACTCGCGGTTGGCGTCGCGATAGATCATCCCGGCGTCCAGATAGGCCACCCGCAGCGGCACGCCATCGACCATGGCGCGCAACTGCGCCACCTGGGCAAAGCGCAGCCGGGCGGCCTCGGTGATGCGGGCGGAAGGGCGCGGGCAGATGCAGCGGCGGGCCGACGCGCATGATCTCGGCCGAGGGCAGCGTGCCGTAATCCGCCAGAACCACGGCGGGGCCGACGAATTGCCGGTCGACGATATAGGCCACCGCGGTCATCGCGAGAACGACACCCACGATCAACAGGCCGAAGAAGGCGATGCGCTCGGTCGCCCGCGCCTGGACCTTGGCCGCCTGCATCACCATGACCAGCCGCCAGGGCGTGCCCGGGATCAGCTCGGAGGACACGAGATCGGTGCCGCGGGCGATAAAGCGGCCGTCGGTGGGCGAGAGGTCCAGCCCGCCGGTCAGTCCGGCCGCGGCGCTGGGCGTGGGGGCGGTGACCGCGCCGCCGTCGGGGGTGGCGACGAGGTTGCCGGCCTGGTCCACGACCAGAACCCGCGCCTCGACCGCGGGCAGCGCCGCCAAAAGCCGCGAGGGATGCGACAGAAGCACATCCGTCCCGACGATGCCGCGGAACTGCCCGGCCACCCAGACCGGCGCCGCATGGGTCACCATCAGCCCGGCGCCCCCGGCATCGACATAGACGGGCGACCAATAGGCCAGCCGGTCGCGGTTCTGAGCGGGCAGGCCCATGGTATAAAGGTCATAGGTGAAATAGCTGGCGAAGCTTGGCCCCGGATCGGCCGGGTCCATCATCCGCGAGGGCGGCGCCCAGGGATAGATCGCGACGTAACGCCTTGTCTCCGAAAAGAAATACGACCAGCGCAGCCAGGGCCGCGTCGCATGGGTCGCCCGGGCCAGCGCAAAGATCGGCCAGACCGCCGCGATCTCTTGCCGCGTCGCCAGGTCCAGCCCGCCGGGATCGGCCAGGATCATCCCCCGCTCGGGCCCTGGGTCTTGATCGGCAGGGGGCCAGTCGACCTTGCCGGAATAAGGGGCAAGCTTGCCGCCCTCGGCCAGGCTCTGCTCGGCCAGGGCCCGCATGACCGAGGTATGGGTGTCGACGTCGGCGGCCAGCTGCTGCAGGATGTCGCGGCGCATCCGTTGCGCCTCGCCGAGCTCTGCCAGGACGGCGGCGCGGGCGCCCTGCATCTCGCGCATGCCCAAAAGCGCCAGCGCGACCAGAAGCGGCACGGCGGTCAGCACCACCAGCCAGAGGAAGCGCCGCCGCAACGGGCCGGAGGGATCGCCGCTCATGGCGCCTCTCCGCCGGTCAGGACATAGCCTTCGCCGCGGACGGTGCGCAGGAAGCGCGGGGCCTCGGGGTCGGGCTCGATCTTGCGCCGCAGCCGTGTGACGCGCACGTCGATGCTGCGGTCGCCGCCCGTCTCGGTGCCCAGAAGCCCCGCCAGCTGCGCGCGCGACAGGATGCGGTTCTGCCGCAGGGCCAGCGCCTCGATCAGCTCGTATTCCGCGGCGGTCAGGTCGATGGGGCCCTGCGCCTCATGCGTCAGGCGCCGGGCGGTGGCATCCAGGGTGAAGGGGCCGAAGCGGTGCAGCTTTTGCGGGATGGGCGCCTGTGGTGGGGGCGCCGCGCCCAGCCGACGGATCAGGCTGCGCGTCCGAGCCAGCAATTCGCGCAGGTCATAGGGCTTGGCGAGGTAATCGTCGCCGCCGATCTCCAGCCCGACGATGCGGTCCATCGGGCTGCCCGAGGCCGAGGCGAAGATGATCCCGGCGCGGCTGTTGCGCCGCAGCCAGCGGGCCAGCGACAGCCCGTCCTCGCCCGGCATGGCGATGTCGAGGATGACGACATCCAGCGCCTCGACCGCCGCCAGGGCCCGCAGCCCCGCCGCATCGCCCGCCGTCACCACGCGAAAGCCATGGCCCGACAGGTAATCGGCAAGCGCCTCGCGCAGGTCTTCCTCGTCATCGACGACCGCGATCACATGGGCCATTTTGCGTCCAATCCTTGCAATATCGACAGGCCGATCACGACCTCGTTACAGTCCGCAGCGAAAGACATCCGTCAAGCGCCCGCCATGCCCGCCCGCATCCTGTTCCTGGACGACGAACCCGATCTGACCGAGGCCCTGGTCGATTACTTCCGCGGGCTCGGCCATGACGCCCTGGGGTTTTGCGACAGCTTTGCCTTCGAGGCCGCGCTTGGCGAAAAGGGCGCGGATCTGGTGATCCTGGACCTGAACCTGCCGGGCCGCTCGG
Source organism: uncultured Pseudorhodobacter sp. (assembly GCA_945952425.1). Taxonomy (GTDB): domain Bacteria; phylum Pseudomonadota; class Alphaproteobacteria; order Rhodobacterales; family Rhodobacteraceae; genus Stagnihabitans. Next base: position 4,742 of record CAMFIX010000097.1, read on the forward strand.
GCCTGGAGCTGATGGCAGAGGTCGAGGCCCTGCGCGGCGTGCCGGTCATCCTGCTGACGGCGCTGGGCGCGGGGCTGGACCGCGTCATCGGGCTGGAAAGCGGGGCCGACGATTACGTCGTCAAGCCGGTGGACCCGCGCGAGCTTGCGGCGCGGGCCGCGGCGGTGCTGGCGCGGCGGTCGGGGCGGCTGCGCGCGCTGATCCCGTTCGAGACCGCCTCGGCCGACCTGACCGCCGCCCGCGTCTTGCTGCAGGACGGCGCGACAGAGCCGCTCTCGCCCGGCGAGGTCGCCCTGCTGCGCGCCTTTGCCGCCCATCCGCACCGGCTTTTCACCCGCGAAGAGCTGATCGCGCTGGCCCCGGCCGAAAGTCTCGACGCCTTGGACCGCGCCATCGACGCGCGCATCGCGCGGTTGCGGCGCAAGCTGCGCACCGACCGGCTGGTGACGCTGCGCGGCCAGGGCTATCGCTATGATCCGCCGTGGCGCGACTAGGCGGCCGCGGCCGTCATCCCCTCGGCCATCAGCCCGGCCAGCGCCGTCAGCGCCGCCTCCCAGGCGGCCCGGGCCTGCGGGGTGAACCCCGGCCCGAGCGCGGTGGCCAAAGTGTCCAGCAAGGCCGCGCCGACCGGGGCGAACTCCGCCGCGGTCACGCCATAGGCCACATGCCGTGCGCCAAGCTGCCGGCAGGTGGGCGCCAGGACCTCGGGCCGGTCGAGCGCGCCGGTCGCGAAGGCCATCACCTTCATCAGCTTCTGGCCCTGCTCGGACAGGTCATGGGGGAACATCGGGCGCAGGCCCGGGGCGATCTGGAACAGCCTGGCATAGAAGGCGCCAGCGAAGGCCGCCTCCATGCCGCGGGTCAAGGCGAACTGGCTGCGCACCAGGGCGATCTCTTGCGGGGTCATCTTCGAACTCCTTGAAAAGGTTCAGAACCAGGTGATGTGCGACAAGACCTCGGCCGAGGTCAGCCCGCCGTCGAACTGCAGGACGAACTCTCCGCCCGCGGCCAGGGCCATGTGCAGCTCGACCCCGTTGGCGCCGGCCGTGCTGAGGATGCTCTTCAAGGCCGCGCCCTCGACCCGGATCGAGTCATAGGCGGCATCGAAGGCCGCGATGCGGTCGACCTCGCCCGCGACAAAGCCCGCCGCGGTGAAGACGAAGACATCCGCCCCCTGGTCGCCGGTCATGTAATCGTTGCCCGCGCCCGCGTTGATCGTGTCGTCGCCAGATCCGCCGTAAAGCCAGTCGTTGCCCGCCCCGCCCGAGACCTGGTCGCCCCCGTCGCCGCCATAAAGCGTGTCGGCCCCGGTCAGCCCGGTCAGCACATCCGCCCCCGCGCCGCCGCCAAGGTAGGTCGCCCCTTTGCCCGCCGTCAGCGTGTCGGCATAATTCGTGCCGTTCACCATCTCGACCGAGATCAGCCGGTCGCCCGCCGCCAGCGCATCGCCCGCCGCCAGGCCATACCAGGTCGAGGTCGCGGCATCCCACAGGCTGTCCAGCGCCAGGGTGATCCCGGCCGCGCCATTGGCATAGCTGACGAAATCCTGCCCCGCCCCGCCGATCAGCGTGTCGTTGCCCGCATCGCCGTAAAGCGTATCCGCCCCGGCATCGCCCGAGAGGTAGTCGTTGCCGCCCCCGCCCGAGACCCAATCCGCCCCCGATCCGCCATAGACCGTGTCGTTGCCCTCGTTGCCCCAGACGGTATCCGCCCGGGTAGAGCCCGAAATCACGTTCGACAGCGCATTGCCCGCCAGGTGGCTGCCGGTGGTGGGCGAGTTATAGAAGATGCCGTCGATGACCTGGGACGAGACCTTGATGTTCTCCAGGTTGTCGCCCAGCGTGTAATCGGCGCCGAGCAGAACCTCGACCGTATCGGTGCCCTCGCCCGCCGCCTCGTGGATCGCGACGCGCATCGGGTTGCTGCTGCCGACGAAACGATAGGTGTCGTTGCCCGTCCCGCCATAGGCCACGAAGGTCGAGCCCGCGTCCCAATGGCTGTCAGGGTTGAAATTGAACGTGTCGTTGCCCGCCTCGCCATAGGCGGTCGCGGTCAGGTCGAAGGTGCTTTCGACGAAATCCACCGTGTCGTCGTCGGCGCCCATATAGGCCAGCGCATCGGACTGGATCGTGGCATGGTCGCGCCCCGCCCCGCCATAGATCCGGGCATTCTCGCCCATCACCAGGAAATCGTCGTCGCCATTGCCGCCGTCCAGCGTCGCCTGCGCGCCGGTGAACTTGAAGCTGTCGTTGCCGTCGCCGCCATAGGCCGTGGTGATGCCCAGCTGCCAGTACAGCTGATCCTGCCCCGCGGTGATGAGATCGTCGCCCGCGCCGCCATAGATGACATCGGTGCTGGTGCCGGAGTCGATCGTGTCGTTGCCCGCCCCGCCGTCGATGATGTCATCGCCGCTGGAGGTGGTGATCCGGTTCGCCAGCGCATTGCCGAGGATGTAATAATTGTCGCTGTCCGGCGCCGCCCAGTTCGGGATGCCATCGGTAAGGGTGATCTGGGTCTGCGCCATGGGTGTCTCCATCGAAGGGGCCGTGGGGCGGCCGGGATGAAGCGGGTATGCCCGCGCCATGTTTCGCGACGGGCCACGGAAGAGGGCGGCGTGTTACAGGGGGAAATGCGGGGGGTGTCGCCCTGGCGCTCGACCCGGCCTCCGGCAAGGCCAAGCGCGTTACAGCAGGGCGCAAGCCATCCCTGATCCCCGCTGCGAAATGACGGCGCCAAAACCGCCCAGCCGCCTATGACAAGGCGCCCCGGGTCAAGCCCGGGGCGGGTTTGTCCGTGGGGCCAGCGGCTTAGTTGTCGGCCGGGCATAGCTCGGAAGCCTGATCCGCCTGCCAACCCGCTGCGCCCCAAGGGTCTCGATCCGGTGCCTCGACCGGCAGAGGCGTGCGGTCCCGATTGGTCTTGGCGCAAAGCTTGGATGGGATGAACGCACCTTCGCAGCCTTCTTCCCGATGCCCGTCGTCGGCCCGCATCGTCAAAAGTCCCCGCGGCCGGTCTTTCTGCCCACAAGCCAAGCCATTGGTCCAGAAGTCAGGACTTGGCAGGGCAGAGCGGCAGTCCGGGGTGGCACAAAGCTTGTGAGCTATGGGCGGGCTTTCATCGCCTTTCCTCGTCCGATGTCATCCTGCCGTCGGATGGTCCCCGGGCCTTTGCAAATGCGCCTCCCGGCACGTGCCGTTATGCTATTATCTAGAGACCCTGGATCGCGCCGAGCAGCCGGATTCGTCTGCCCCTCGATGTGACGGCGAAACCCTCATTGCGCCCCCGCGGAGAGGTTTGCCCAGGATATAGGGCAGTGTGCTGTCTCCTTCGGGAGCTATGGGCTGTGGAATGCCTAGACATGGCTTCTGGCGAAAAGACTTTGCCTCTCGCACCGCGCCGCCCCGGGCTCGACCCGGGCCTCGGGGTTTCGCGCGGTTTTCGTCGCGTAACCGTCTGCGGCCCCCAAATCCTCCCTCACGTCCCGGTCATCGCCTCGGGTTCCTCGCCCTGCACGGGCCTTGCGTCGGGGGGGCAGAATTCGGTCATCACGCCCAGGATCGCGGCGCGGCGGAGGGGTTTGGTCATGTAGCGGTCGATGCCGGCGGCGAGGATGCCTTCGGCGTCGCCGTCCATCGCATGGGCGGTCAGCGCCACGATGGGCAGGTGGCTTGCGCCCGCCTCCAGCGCGCGGATGGCGCGGGCGGCGTCGCGGCCGTCCATCTCGGGCATGGAGATATCCATGAAGATCAGGTCGGGGTGGAAGCTTTGATACAGCTCCACCGCCTCGCGGCCGTTGTTGGCGAAGACCAGCTCGATGTCGACATCCTTCACCATCTTCTGGAAAACCAGCTGGTTGGTCCGGTTGTCCTCGGCGGTCAGCACGCGCATCGTGCGCACCGGGGCGGGGGGCGGAGGCGGCGCCGCGGCCACCGGCAGGACGCCGCCGATCTCTTGCAGCTGGCGGTAAAGCTCGGACCGCAGGATGGGCTTTTGCAGGATGGCCGCGAGCTCGCCCACCCCCTCGCTTTGCCGCGCCGTGGTCGGGTTCGACGACAGGAGAACGATGGGCATGCGCAGCCCCATGGCGCGGATGCGCAGGGTCAGGGCCAGGCCGTCCATCTCGGGCATGGAATGGTCGGTCAGCACGGCGTCGAAGCCACGGTCGGCGGCCAGAAGCTCCAGCGCCTCGGCGCCCGAGCGGCAGAGCGCGACCTCCAGCCCGCAGGGGGCGAGCTGGCGTTCCAGGATCGTGCG
>CAMFIX010000098.1 GCA_945952425.1 uncultured Pseudorhodobacter sp.
GTCGGAAACCGCCGCAGGAGCGTCGGGTTGCGGCATCTTCGGGGAAACAAGGGGAGGATGCCATCCTCCCCTTACACCCCTCCTGGCCGGGAAAGGGCTTGCCAGCCCTTTCCCGGACCCTATCCCGGCAGCGTCGCCTGCACCTTCTTGGGCAGGGCCTTGCGGATCAGGTCGTAACTGAGGCGGATGCGGTCGATCACGTCTTCGTCGGGCAGGTGGCCGAAGGGGATGCGCACCCAGGAGGCATGCAGATAGGGCGCGCGGAAGGCGCGGCCGGTCTCGATCAAGAGCGCCGCGGCCTCGATGTCGCGGCATTTGACCGAGACGCCGTTTTCCTCTCGTGCCCCCACGATGGCGAAGAGCTTACCGCCGACTTTCCAGGCGTCATGGCCGCCGCCCCAGGGGTCGGAGTGCTGGGCGCCGGGCAGGGCGGCGCAGGTGGCATTGACGAGAGCGCGGGTCATCGCCTGACGATAGCGCCAAGGCGCGCGCCTGGGAAGGGGCATTGACCCCGCCCGCCCCGGCTGGAAGGATGCCGGGCGCAACGGAGGGGCGGTTTGGTCAGGGTCATCATTCATGCGGGGCTGCCCAAGACGGGCACCTCGTCCTCGCAGGCCGCCTTTGCGGCGCGGCGCGACATCCTGGCCGAACACGGGGTGCATTACCCGCGGCTGGACCCCGGGACGATTCCGGGGCATTGGGCGCTTGGCGTCTTCTGGCATGACCGGATGGAGCCGCGCTATCATCTGCGCCGCCGCCTGTCCCGGCAGGGCGACGTCGCGGCGATGGAGGCCGCCGTGCGCCGCGCCCTCGTGCAGGCGATCCGCGCCGCGCAGACCTGGCGCGGCCCCGGCGAGGGCGTCGTGCTGCTCTCGGACGAACATCTGAGCCATCCTTCGGCGCTGGTCGGCTGCCGCAAGCTGGTGCGGCTGATCCAGCGGCAGGGCGCCCATGTCGAGGTGCTGGCCCATGTGCGGCCCGATCCGGCGCTTTTCCCCTCGCGCACCCAGCAGCAGCTGAAGACCTATGGCCGCGCTTATGACGTGGCCGACATGAGCCACCTGCCGCGGGTCGCGGCCCTCCGCGCAGGGTTCGACTCCGTGCCGCTGCACCTTCGGCTTTTCGATGCCGGGATGATGGAAGGCGCCGATGCGGTACGCGATCTTTGCGCCTGGATCGAGCGGCGGATCGACCGCAGCCTGCCGGATTTCGGTGCGGTCGAGCGCGTGAACGAGGCGATCCCGGCGCCGGGCTGCGCGCTTTTGCAAAAGCTCAGCCGCCAGGGCAACCCTGACGACTCCGCTGCCGAGCGGCATTATGCGCATGTCCGTTGGGCCACGATGACGGCGCAGGCCGACTTGCCTGCCCCGCGTTTGGTCCTGCCGCAAGATTGGCTCCCGCGGATCGAGGCCCAGGCGCAGGCGCGTTGGAATGCGCTGCTGCCCGCCTTCGAACATCCGCCCGCCACGCTGGAGCGGTTTCGCATGGCTGCCCCGCCGGGCCTGCCCGCGGTGACTGCATCCGAAATCGAAGACTGGGTCGCTGCCGGGCGGGACGAGGCTTACGAGCGGGCCTTGCGCGACTGGATCGCCGCGCGGCCAGAGCGTTGGGTCAGCGGCTGTCTTGAGTGGCTGGCGCAAGAGCTTGCGAGGCGCTGATCGCGCTTGCCTTCCCGCCCGCCTTGCGCTAAGGGGGCCGCACTTCACAGGTTCGGGTGGGGCTTGGCGGGGAGAAATCCCGTCTGGTCCGCCGGTTGGGGGAAACCCTGAGACATCCGGGCCGAGGTTCAAACCGGAAAGGATACGAGCATGGCTCTTCCCGAGTTCTCCATGCGTCAGCTGCTTGAGGCTGGCGTTCACTATGGCCACCAGACCGCGCGCTGGAACCCCCGCATGGGCGAGTTCATCTATGGCGACCGCAATGGCATCCACATTCTCGACCTTACGCAGACCGTGCCGATGCTGGACGCGGCGCTGAAGGTCGTGCGCGACACCGTCGCCAAGGGCGGGCGCATCCTCTTCGTCGGCACCAAGCGTCAGGCGCAGAAGTCGATCTCGGAATCGGCGGAAAAGTGCGCGCAATATTACATGAACCACCGCTGGCTGGGCGGCACGCTGACGAACTGGAAGACGATCTCCAATTCGATCCAGCGCCTGAAGCAGATCGACGAAATCCTGGCCTCGGGCGCCGAAGGCCTGACCAAGAAAGAGCGTCTGAACCTGGAGCGCGACCAGCAGAAGCTGCAGGCCTCGCTGGGCGGCATCCGTGACATGGGCGGCGTGCCGGACCTGCTGTTCGTGATCGACGTTGGCAAAGAGAGCCTGGCGATCACCGAAGCCAAGAAGCTGGGCATCCCGGTCGTCGGCGTGGTCGACACCAACTGCTCGCCCAAGGGCGTGGACTATGTCATCCCCGGCAACGACGACGCCTCGCGCGCCATTGCCCTCTATTGCGACCTGGTGTCGCGCGCGGCCCTGGACGGCATGACAGCCCAGATGGGGGCTGCGGGCATCGACCTTGGCGCCATGGACGAGGCTCCGACGGAAGAAGCCGTCGAAGCCTGAGTGGTGCCCCTGCGGGGGCTGTCACAAAACGGAAATCGGGGGAGCTTATGGGCTCCCCTGACCCTTTCAAGGACTGGAGTCTGACATGACGATCACCGCTCAGATGGTGAAGGAACTGCGCGAATCGACCGGCGCGGGGATGATGGATGCCAAGAAGGCGCTGACCGAGACCAATGGCGACATGGAAGCCGCCGTCGACTGGCTGCGCACCAAGGGCCTGGCCAAGGCCGCCAAGAAGGCCGACCGCGTGGCGGCCGAGGGTCTGGTGGGCGTCGCCGTTTCGAACGGGCGTGGCGTGGCCGTCGAGATCAACTCGGAAACCGACTTCGTCGCCAAGAACGCCGACTTCCAGGCGCTGGTGCGTGACGTGGCCAATGTCGCTTTGACCGCTGGCGACGAGATCGAGGTGGTCAAGGCCGCCCATCTGAACGGCAAGAAGGTCGAGGAAGTCATCCAGGAAGCCATCGCCCGCATCGGCGAGAACATGACCTTCCGCCGCCTGCATGTTCTGTCGGGCGAGACGGTCGTCTCCTATGTCCACAATGCCGCCTCGGCTGGCATGGGCAAGATCGGCGTGCTGGTCGCGCTGAACGGCGACAAGGCCAAGGCCGAAGAGATCGGCAAGAAATTCGCCCAGCACATCGCGGCGACCTCGCCGCTGTCGCTGTCCGAAGCGACTCTGGACAAGGCCGTGGTCGAGCGTGAGCTGGCCGTGCAGACCGCCAAGGCGCTGGAAGAAAACGCCGCTTCCGCCAAGCCGAAGCCCGAAGCCGTGATCCACAATAACATCATCCCGGGCCGGATGAAGAAGTTCCTCGCCGAGAACACGCTTCTGGGCCAGGCCTTCGTGCACAATCCCGACCAGACGGTCGAGCAGGTCGCGAAGGAAGCCGGCGTCGAGATCACCGGCTATGCCCGCGTGATGGTCGGCGAAGGCGTCGAGAAGAAGGAAGAAGACTTCGCGGCGGAAGTCGCCAAGATGGTTCAGGGCTGAGGTCTTTGGGCTGAGGTCTTTGGGCTGAAGGTTTCGGGGCTGGGGGTGCGAACCTCCGGCCCTTTGCTTTTGCGGAGCCCGCTGGAGGGGTTTCACACCCCTCCAGACCTCCCCGTGGGATATTTGGGCCAGTATGAAAGCCGCAAGGGGGGGCGCGCTTTGGGCTTGTGGGGCGGAAAATCCCGAAGGGGGCGACGGAAACTCTGCGCTGCGGCGTTGAAGCTGGTGACCGCCCGGACCAGATAGGAGCCAGGGGTTTCGAAGGGGACGAGGATGACCGAGACCGGGGCAGAGGTGCTGCGACAGATCACGAAGACCAGGCGGCGCGGGCGCAAGGGCTGGGTGGTGCTGGGGCTTTTGGGGCTTTTGGCCGCGGGCGGGCTCTGGGTCTACGGCCAGGGAAGCGCGACCACCGCCACGGTGAAATACACCACCGCCGCGGCGGCTGTGGGCGACATCACGGTCAAGGTCACCGCCGTGGGCACGGTGGAGCCGATCGACCAGGTCGATGTCTCTTCGCTGATCTCGGGGACGATCGCCGAGATTCCGGTCAAGGTGAACGACCGGGTCAAGAAGGGCGATGTGCTGGCGCGGCTGGACACATCCAGCCTGGAGGCGGAGCTGGCGCGCGACAAGGCGACGCTCGCCGCGCAAAAGGCGCAGGTGACCGATGCCGAAGCCGCGCAGGAGGCGGCGGATGCGACGCTCGCCCGGGTGCAGAAGATCCATGACAAGGGGCTGAACACCGACGACGACCTGACCACCGCCGCCACCACCGCGCGCCGCGCCGCCGCCGGGGTCGAACAGGCCAAGGCCCAGGTCCAGGTCGCCGAGGCCAATGTTCTGCTCTCGCAGACTTCGCTTTCGAAGGCCGTCATCACGGCGCCCATCGACGGGATGGTGCTGGATGTGAAGGCCGATGTCGGCCAGACCGTCAATGCCTCGGCCTCCGAGACCGCGGTGCTGTTCACCCTGGCCCATGACCTGGCGCAGATGCAGCTGTCGGTCGATGTGGACGAGGCCGATATCGGCAAGGTCGCGCTGGAGAACCCGGCCGCCTTCACCGTGGATGCCTGGCTGGGCGAGAGCTTTCCGGCGCAAGTGTCCGAGCTGCATTACGCGCCCCAGACCGTGGACGGGATCGTGACCTATCCCACGATCCTGGCCATCGACAATTCCGACCTGCGGCTGCGCCCCGGCATGACCGCCTCGGCCGATATCACGGTGCAAGAGGTCAAGGGCACGCTGACGGTGCCCAATGCCGCCTTCCGGTTTACGCCGCCGCGGCAGGCTGCGGCGACGCAAAGCGCCTCGGGGCTGATCGGGATGATCTTCCCCTCGAACCCAGGGGGCAACCGGGGCAACCGCACCACCGTGTCGAACGAGCCCGACAAGGCGGGCTACCGCGGGCTTTACGTGCTGCGCGACGGGGCGCCCGAGAAGGTGCAGGTCAAGACCGGGGCGACCGACGGCAGCCTGACCCAGGTGCTGGAGGGCGATCTGAAGGCGGGCGACCAGGTGGTGACCGCCCAGACGACGGTCGCGAAATGATCGAGTTCCGCGACCTCTCCAAGATCTACGGCAGCGGCGAGGCGCAGGTGAAGGCGCTGGACCATGTGGATTTCCAGGTCGACCGCGGCGAGTTCGTTGCGGTCATGGGGCCTTCGGGCTCGGGCAAGTCGACGACGATGAACATCATCGGCTGCCTCGATACGCCAAGCGCCGGGCAATACCTGCTGATGGGGCAGGAGGTCGGCGCCTTCGACCGCGACCAGCGGGCGCTGTTGCGGCGGAACTTCCTGGGCTTTATCTTCCAGGGCTTCAACCTTCTGTCGCGCACCACGGCGCTGGAGAATGTCGAGCTGCCCCTCGTCTATCAGGGCGTGCCCGCCGACGAACGGCGCGAGCGGGCGCGGGCGGCGCTGGACAAGGTCGGGCTTCTGGCGCGGGCCGATCACAAACCCTCGGAGCTGTCGGGCGGCCAGCAGCAGCGCGTGGCCATCGCCCGCGCCATCGTCACGCGGCCCGCGCTGATCCTGGCCGACGAGCCGACGGGCAACCTGGACAGCGCCCGTTCGCGCGAGATCATGGAGCTGCTGCAGGGCCTGAACCGCGCCGAGGGGATGACGGTGCTGATGGTCACCCACGAGCCCGACATGGCCGAATATGCCAGCCGCATCGCGGTCTTTGCCTATGGGCGCCTGCAATCGGATACCAGAAATGCTGCTTGAGACCTTCCGCCTCGCGCTGCTGACCGTGGCGCGCAACAAGCTGCGGTCCTTCCTGACGGTTTTGGGGATCGTCATCGGCGTGGCCTCGGTCATCGCCATGGTGACGGTGGGCCAAGGCTCGACGCAGCGCGTGCAGTCCGACGTGGCCTCGCTGGGGTCCAACCTCTTGATGATCCGGCCGGGGCAGCCCGGGCGGGGGCCGGGGGGTGGGCAGAACGACGCGCCCTCCTTGACCGCGCAGGATGTCGAGGCGCTGTTGACCGACATCCCCGACCTGGTGGCCGCCACCCCCTCGGCCAGCCGCACGCTGAACGCGGTTTACGGCGACACGACCCATGCGGTCAGCGTCACCGGCACCGACAATGCCTATTTCCCGGTCCGCGGCTGGACCCTGCAAGAGGGCCGCATGTTTTCGGACGCCGAGCTGCGGGCCGGGACGCCGGTCTGCATCCTGGGAACGACGACCTCCAACGCCTTGATCGGCGAGGGCAATCCCGTCGGCATCACCTTCCGCCTCGGCAAGATCACCTGCGAGGTGATAGGTCTTCTGGACAAGCGCGAAGCCTCGACCTTTGGCCAAGACGACAATGACACGGTGATCCTGCCGCTGAAGACCTTTCAGCGGAGGATCGCGGGCAACACCAATGTCTCGGCGATTTCGGTGACCTTCCGCGACGGCACCACGGCCGAGGAGGTCACGCCGCAAATTCAAAGCCTTATGCGCGAAAGGCGGCATCTGACCGACGATCAGGACGACAATTTCAACGTCTTCGACATGAAGCAGATCTCCTCGATGCTGACCGGGATCACCGGGACTTTGACGGGCTTGCTGTCGGCGGTGGCGGCGATTTCTCTGCTGGTGGGCGGGATCGGGATCATGAACATCATGCTGGTCTCGGTCACCGAACGAACGCGGGAAATCGGCATCCGCATGGCCATCGGCGCGACCGAGGGGCAGGTTCTGCTGCAGTTCCTGGTCGAGGCCGTGGTGCTGAGCCTGATCGGCGGCTTTCTTGGCGTGGTGATCGGGCTGGGGCTCGGCTGGGCGGGCTCTTCGGCGCTGAACGTCACCTTCGTGCCGGATTGGCAGATCACCGGGGCGGCCTTTGTCTTTTCGGCCTTGGTGGGCGTGGTCTTCGGCTATTTCCCGGCGCGGCGGGCGGCGCGGCTGGACCCGATCGAGGCTTTGCGGCATCAATAAGCGCCTTCCTTGGGGTTTGTAGACGTTTTGGCAACAATCCCTTCCCATCCTGAGGGTTGCCGCATATCCTTGCGGAAAACGGAGCAGGCGATGGAAGACGAGGGTGCTGTGACGGCCCGGGTGGGCGTGCTGGGCGGTGACGGGGCCTGGTCGGTGGCCGAGGTGCTGCGGGGTGCGGGCGTCGCCGTGGCCGATCTGGAGCCCGCACCGAAACAGGTGGCAGAGGCTGTCGCGCGGAAATGGCATTACGGGCTGGCCTCGGTCCGGGCGGGGCTTTTGGGCCATCCGCGGGCGATTTTGCAGCTGCTGCAACAGGTCAATGGCGCGCGGCCCAAGGGCTGGATCTGGAAGGGCGAGGGGGCGGTGGATGGGTTCCGCCCCGAGATCGACCCCGAGGGCCTGCCGCGCGAGGGGATCGAGGGCTACCGCCTGGCGCATCTGGCCGCGGTGGCGCGGCTGGTGCAAGAGGTCGACCGGCTGATCTTGCCCTTGTGCACCGCGCGGGCCTGGGTGGATGGCGCGGGCACGGTCTTTGGCGCGCGGCCCAAGGGGGTGACCTTGCCCAGCGGCGTCAAGATTTCTGAAATTGTCTTTTCTGCCGATGACTTGCGCAGCGATCTTCATGCAATGGTCGAGGTCTTCCGCGCCCTGAACCCGCGGCTGGTGCTGCAGGTGAGCGTGCTGCCCTCGCTGGGCGAAGTGGTCGATTGGCCCGAGGTCGAGGGGCTGCAGCACGATCCCATCTTCGACGCCTTGCTGGAGGCGCGAAGAAAGGGCGGCAAGGGTGCGGGATTGCTGGCTTTTCTGGCTCAGGGCGGCGACATCGACCGCTTTGCGCCCGTGGTGGCTGCGCCGGTTGCCGAGGATGACGACGCGGAACGCCGCCGTCGCCGGAAAGAGAAGCGCAAGGCCAAGGGCGACAATCCCGGCAAGGTCATCTGCGAGGACGAGCTGTTGGAGGCCTTCGCGAAATGAGGCTCTGCGTCATCGGCAATTCGCATCTCGCGGCGCTGAAACTCGGTTGGGACGAGTTGAAGGCCAAGGGCCAAGCCCCTGATATGGAAGTGACTTTCTTCGGCGCTCCTTCGGACGGCGTCCGCCATGTGCGCCTGGAAGACGGCCGCCTGACCCCCAAACGCAAGGACATCGCCGAGCATTTCGAGCGGATGGGCGGCACGCCTCATATCCAGCTGGACGATTACGACGGGTTTTTCCTGATCGGCCTGAATGTCTCGGTCAAACGCATCCTGCGGTTTTACAAGACCCATGCCTGGGTCGGGCTGAAGGGGACGGAGGGAAAAGTCCTTGTCGCTCCGGGCTTTGCGCGGGATTTCCTGACCGAGCGCTATGGCGACACGCTGATGGGGGTGACGGCGTCGCATCTGCAGGGCCGCAAGGTTCTGGCTTTGGCCGAGCCGCTTTGGGCCGAATGGATCAGGGCGGGCGCGCCGGAGACGCCCGAATACGGCTGGGATGCCGCAATCACTGCCGGCGACGGGGAGGCCATCGGGGCAATGTTTCGCGCCACCGTGGCCGCAAGCCTGCCGCCCCATGCCCAATTTCTGCCGCAGCCTGACATTACCGTGGCGCATGGGATCACCACGCGGCTGGCCTATAACAAGGACGCCTCGCGGCTGATTTCGGGCGAGGGCGGCGGCACCGATGCCGCCCATATGAACGGCGCCTTCGGGCAAGAGATCTGGCCGCTGGTCCTGCCGGCCTTGCGCGCCATGTGAGGATGTGATGGATAAAATCTCGCCCTATCAAGGGATTGAGCCCCGCGCCTTCTGGCGGACCTATGCCGAGGGCGCCTATCCGCCCGAGGGGCTTTACCGGCCGAAATGGGCTCTGTCCAAGTCCGACCGGATCGTGACGGCAGGCAGCTGCTTTGCCCAGCATGTCGGCCGCGCCTTGCGCAAGAACGGGTTCAACGTGCTGGATGCCGAGCCTGCTCCCGCCGGGCTGGACCCCGAGCGCCAGACGGAACACGGCTATGCCATG
>CAMFIX010000099.1 GCA_945952425.1 uncultured Pseudorhodobacter sp.
GCCGAAATACAGCGGAAAGAGGAACAGCTGGATCGGCGCGGTCGTGGTGGCCAGAAGGTAGAAGGTGACGATCTTCCAGGACGCCACCTTTTTCCGCGCCAGCACGTAAGCCGTCAGCGAGCCGGTCGAACAGACCATGACGATGGTCATGGCCGTCAGCTTGACCGAGTTCAAAAGCGTCGCCGAGAAATGCGCATTGGCCCAGGCGGCGGAGAAGTTCTCCCAACGTAGGGTCTGGGGCAAGGCCAGCGGGTTCTGCACGATCTCGGGCGCGGATTTCAGGGCGTTCAGCAGCAGAAGGGCTATGGGAAACAGGGTGATGAAGGCCAAGACGGCCAGCAGCGCATAGGTGAGGGTCAAGGTCAGCCGGTCGTGGATCACCGCTCGCCCTCCTGGTTCTGGACGCGGATGTAGAAGAAGGTCGCCACCAGCCCGAAGACCGAGATCACCACCGAGGCCGCCGCCGCCTGGCCGACGTTCAGGTCGTAAAAGGCGTTGCGATAGGCCAGCGTCGACAGAACCTCCGACCCGAAGGCCGGTCCGCCCTGGGTGAGGATGTAAACGAAGTCGAAGACCAGGAAGGACCAGATCACCGTCATGATCATCATCAGGATGATGGTCGGCTTGATGCCGGGCAGAAGCACGTAGCGCATCATCTGGAAAAAGGTGGCGCCTTCGATCCTCGCGGCCTCGATCTGCTCCATCGGCACCTGGCGCAGCGCGGCAAAGAAGATGACGCAGAGAAACCCCCACCAGTGCCAGAGGTCCACGGTCGCCACGCCGTAAAGCGCGGTCGAAGGGGCCGAAAGCGGGTTGGCCAGCGGCAGGCCGAGGTGGCTGAAATAGCCGAAGACCCCGGTGGCGGGCGAAAAGATCATGCCCTGCCAGATGCGCGCGGTGATGACGGTCGCGATGACGGCGGGCAGGAAGTAGACCACCTGGAAGAAGGTCCGCCCCCGCCGCACCACCAGCAGCATCGCGGCGGCCAAAAGCCCCATCGCAATCGGCACGGTCAGGAAGATCGCGGTCCAGACGATGTTGTTGCGCAAGGCGCCCCAGAACACCCGGTCCGCCCAAAGCGCCTGAAAGTTGCCAAGCCCGATGAAGACCGGGTCCGACATGCCGTCCCAGCGAAAGAAGGCCAGCGCCACGGTCAGGCAGGCCGGGATCAGGATGACCGCGCCATTGATCGCAAGCGTCGGCAGAAGGAATAGGCGGTGCATCGCGCGGGCCCCTGGGGTTGGGCGGTCCCTTGCCGGGGCCGCCTCTGGTTTCAGTTGCGGGCGGGCACGGCAGGCACCTTGCCCTCCGCCATCTCCTGCTTGAAGGTCGCGTCCATCTTGGCCAGGAAATCGGCGGTGGTGGTCTTGCCGAGCCAGACCTCCTCGATCCCCGAGACGACATAGCTGTCGGTCGCCGGCGGCAGGAAGGTCCAGGTCGTATAGCCATACTGGTTGGCCGCGACCGCCGAGGACAGCGCCCCCATCGTCTCGCCATAAAGCGGCGTGACGCCTTCGAGCTTGACCTTGGACAGGTCGCTGAGCGGCAGGTTCCACTCGCCCTGCCAGACCGAATTCATCGCGCCGTAGAAGGCATCCGAGAAGACATAGTCGATGACCTTGGCCGCACCTTCCGGGTTGGCAGCCTTGGCGGCGATCGAGAAGGTCGAGCCGATGCCGAGCGGGAAGATCGGATAGGCCACGCCATCCGCCGAGGGGAAGCCGGCAAAGCCGGCTTCGGCATTGGCGGGCGGGAAGTAGGTGTTCACGTATTGGAAGGCCCAGGTGCCGGTCGGCGCCATGCCCGCCTTGCCCGCGGGAACCAGCGCAAAGGCCTGCTCGCCCGTCAGGCTGAAGTAATCCGGGCCGAAGTAGCCCTCCTGCCAGAAGTGGTTCAGCGTGTCGATCGCCTTGACGAAGGGCTCTGACGTCCAGGGGATTTCTCCCTTCAGGGCCTTGGCGACATTGTCCGGCCCGGCGACCGAGTTCAACACCATCGAGACGAACCACTCGTTGGTCCCGCGCCAATCGCCATTGCCCGCGGCGAAGGGCACCATACCCTTTTCCTTCATCTTGGCGGCCAAGGCGTCGAGTTCCGCGATGGTCTTCGGCGGCTCCCAGCCATTGGCGGCGAAGAGGGTCTTGTTGTAGAAGAGGCCGACCGTTTCATAGGTCTTGGGCAAAGCGTAAAGCTTGCCGTCGAATTTGCCCATGTTCAGGAAGGCCGGCAGGATACGGTCGTTCCAGCCGAGCTTGGCGGCAAAATCGTCCAGGGGCATCAACTGCCCCGCCTGCGCCATGGCCGCGATATAGGCCGGGCCCGGCGTATAGACCACGTCCGGCCCGTTGCCCGACAACAAGGCCACCCGCAACTGCTTGTCCAGCTCATTGCCGCGGAAGTCGATGGACAGCTCGTCGGCCGGGTCGGAGGCGTTGAACGGGTCGACCAGCACCTTCTGCAGGTTGGCCTGGTTCTCGGGCGAGGCGGCCTCGTACCACCAGGTCACCGGCTTCTTGTCCTCCGCCACGGCCATGCCCGACAGAAGCAGGGCGCAAAGCGTCGCCCCCGCGGTGGTTCGAACGGTTTTCGTCATGTCGAATTTCCTCCCTTGGTTGATCGTTGCGACCTTGGTCAGGTCGATTGTCTCTCGATTAGCCGGAACGGCATCTCTACCGCGGTGCCGCCCTCGGGGGCGCGGCCCGCCATCCGCGCCATCAGGATCTCGGCCGCCCGGATGCCGATGTCGGACTGGAATTGCGCGACCGTGGTCAGGCCGGGGCTGACGAGCCCCGCGGCCGGAATATCGTCGAAGCCCGCAACGGCGAGATCGCCCGGCACCGAAAGCCCGGCCTCGCGCGCGGCCTGCAAGACGCCGATGGCCATCAGGTCATTGGCGGCAAAGATCGCGGTGGGGCGCAGCGGTCGGGCGAGGATGGCGCGGGCGGCGCGCAGGCCCCCCTCTTCGTTGAAACGGTCGTCCATCACCACATCGGGCACCCCGCCCGCCTGGGCCAGCGCCTCGGCATAGCCCTCGACCCGCACCTGCTGCGGCCCGCCCTGCCCCGCGATCATCGCGATGCGCAGATGCCCCCGCCCGATCAGGTGCCGCACCATGGCAAAAGAACCTGCCCGGCTGTCGACGAAGATATTGTCCAGGGGCATCGGCCCCGTCGTCTTGCGCTTGCTTTCCACCCGCACCACCGGCACGCCGCTGTCGATCAGCGTCCGGAAATCCAGTGCCCGCAGCGTCCAGAAGACGCCCACGACGCCGCCCGCCCGCCCCAGCCGCGCCCAGTCCAGGAACCGCGCCTCGCGCGCGGCCAGCCCATCGGTGTTGACCGCGATCACGTCGTAATCCCGCGCCTCGCAGACCTGCTGCACGGCGCGCATCAGGGCGGGGTAATAGGGGTTGGTGATGTCGGGCACGACGCAGGCGATGGTCATCGTGCGGTTGGTCTTCAGCGCCTGGGCGAAGCGGTTGGGCACATAGCCAAGCGTCGCGGCGGCGGCGGTGATCTTCTCCAGCGTCTCGGCCGGGATGGAGCCGCCCGCCCCGCTCAGCGCCATCGAGACCGTGGCCTGCGACACCCCCGCCAAGAGGGCAACATCCTTCTGAGTCGCACGTTTGTCCCGCATGATCGACCTTTATACGTATCACTAATACGTATAAGCGACGAAATCGCAGCGAGTCAACCGGAAAGACCGGGGCGATCTTCGCGCGTTCAGAAGAGGTAATCGCCCACGGTGAAATCGGCGATGGTCAGCGTCGGGTGGTTGTCGAAGACCATCACCTTCTTCATCGCCTGGCCGGTGGCGGTGCCATCGGCATCCATCCACAGCGCGCCGCTGGTCTTGTCGTAAAAGAACTGCGGCCCGAGGATCGTGGCGACCGGCGTGCCGGTGATCGGGCCGAAGACGACATGCGAGGCCTCCAGCGCGCCCCTGGGCAGCGTCATCGCGCCGAAGTCGAATTTCGCCAGGCCGATCTGGTCGGTCAGCCGGTTGAAGTCGGTCACATGGGTCTCGCCCGACTGGTAATAGGTCAGCAGCACCGTGTCGTTGCCCGCCCCGGTGGTGATGACATCATTGCCGAACCCGCCCGAGAACAGCTGGTTATCGCCCTTGTCGCCCACCAGCGTGTCGTTCTGGCTGGAGCCCGTCAGGTTCTCGATCCCCGCCAGCGTGTCGGTGCCGCCGCCGCGCACCGCAAGATGGGTCACGAGGCTCGCCGCGACCGCGGTGCCGAAGCGCATCCCGTCCACCCCGGCCCCGCCGTTGAAACTGCCGCCCGTGCCGTTGCCAAGATAGGCCATCACATCGTTGCCATCGCCGCCGACGATCCGCGCCGAGCTTGCGGAGTTCACCGTCAGCACGTCGTTGCCCGCCCCGCCGTTCAGATCGACCGCCGCCCCGGAATAGATCGAGGCCGTGTCGTCGCCCTTGCCCAGCTGCGCGGTGACGGCAAAGCTGCCATAGGCCGTGGTCAGCTTGTCGTTGCCCGCGCCGAAGGTCAGGTTCAGGGCAGAGGTCAGGCCGACGTAAAGCGAGAAGGCCTCGAACCCCGTCCAGGTCGAGCCGCTGGCGGTGACATAGGCGCCGCCCGTCAGGTTGACCGTGCCGCCCAGCTGCCCCGTCCAGGCCAGCAGGTCGATCCCCGAACCGCCATCCAGCTTTTGCCCCACGCCGACCGGATCGGTGACGCTGCCGTTGATCGTGATCCGGTCGTTGCCCGACCCGCCATAGACCTCTGCCGCCCGGGTATAGGCCGACAGCACATCGTTGCCCGCCCCGCCGTAAAGGTGATCGGCGCCATAGCCTCCGCCCACCAGGTCATCGCCCGCATCGCCCCAAAGCGTGTTGCTGGTCGCGGCCGCCGTCAGGTCGAAGGCGACCAGGATCTGGTCGTTGCCATCGCCGCCATGCGACAGGTTGTTGCCGCCGCGGGCCAGCTGGATGACATCGTCCCCCGCCCCGCCATAGGCCCCGTCGCCGGGATCGGCGGGGTCGAAGGCGCCGTTGGAATAGGTGATCGTGTCGTTGCCGGCCCCGCCATAAGCCTGGCCCGCCCCGGCGCCCAGAACCAGCCGGTCGTCCCCGCCGCCGCCGTAAAGCGTGTCGGCCCCGGTGCCGCCGTCCAGAGTGTCGGAATTCAGGTCTCCGGTGAAGAGGTCGTCGCCCGCGCCGCCCTTCAGGTCGATATGCTCGAACCCCGTCGCGCTGCCGGTGATGGAGCCCGTGTTGAACGACACCCCGCCGCCCGCGAAGGTCACCACGACCCCGGCCTGGTCCGACAGATCGACCCGCAACGTGTCGTTGCCCGCGCCGCCATCCGCCACGAAGCCGCCGCGGCCGGTGTCGATCAGGTCGTCGCCCGCCAGCCCCGACAGCTGGTCATAGCCGCCCATCCCGCGCAACGTATCGCCCAGCTTGCCGCCGGTCAGGATATCGGCCCCTTCGCTCGCGGTGAAATCCACCCGCTCGATGGCGCTGACGCTCAGCCCCAGGATGCCATCGACATAGACCGCGGTCTGCGTCCCCAGGGCAAAAGTGATCGGCAGATTGGTCGAGGCGCCCAGGAAATCGAAGCGCACCACCAAAGTGTCCAGCCCCGCCCCGCCATTGGCAATGTCGCCGCCATCGACCGAGTTGAACCAGATCGTGTCGTCGCCATCGCCGCCGAACACCCGATCCTTGCCGATCAGCCCGCTGAAGCCGCTTTGATAGGAGTTGATGTCGTAAAGCAGGTCATTGCCGGTGCCGCCGTAAAGCTGGTCGTTGCCCAGCCCGCCGTCGATCGTGTCGTTGCCGTCGCCGCCATTGGCCACGTCATCGCCCAGCCACATGAACAGGATCTCGTCCGCGGCCCCGCCCGTCACCGTCTCGTTCGTGTCGTCGCCGCTGTAGGTGGTGCCGTTCCAACTGCCTGCCATGGCCGTTCTCCCCTGGGGTCGGGCGATTTTACGCCCGCCCCGGGGTTTCGTCCATTCCTCCCTTTGGAGAGGTCAGATGTCGAAGACGACGCCCTGCGCCAGCGGCAATTCGCGCGAGAAGTTGATCGTGTTGGTCGCGCGCCGCATATAGCCCTTCCAGGCGTCAGAGCCGCTTTCCCGCCCGCCGCCGGTCTCCTTCTCGCCGCCGAAGGCCCCGCCGATCTCGGCGCCCGAGGTGCCGATGTTCACGTTCGCAATGCCGCAATCGGAGCCCGCCGCGGAGAGGAACATCTCCATCTCGCGCAGGTCGGTGGTGAAGATCGAGGAGGAGAGACCCGCGCCCACCGCATTGTGCTGCGCGATGACCTCGTCGAAGTCGCGCCAGGTCATGACGTAAAGGATGGGGGCAAAGGTTTCCTCCAGCACGGGGCCTTGTTGCGCGGGCATTTCCACCAGCGCGGGGCGGACGTAATGGCCGGGCAGGTCGACCCGGGTGCCGCCCGTGACGCGGCCCCCAAGGGCCTCAGCCGCCGCGAGGGCCTTTTGCATGGCGTCATAAGCCAGCCCATCGACCAGCGGCCCGACCAGGGCCTGGGTGGTCAGCGGATTGCCGACCGAAACGCTCTCCCACGCCTTCTTCAGCCGGGGGATCAGGGCATCGGCCACCGTTTCATGCACGAAAAGCCGGCGCATCGTGGTGCAGCGCTGGCCGGCCGTCCCCATGGCGCCGAAAGCGATGGCGCGCAGGGCCATGTCCAGGTCAGCCGAGGGGCAGACGATGCCCGCATTGTTGCCGCCAAGCTCCAGGATGGAGCGGCCAAAGCGCGCCGCGACTTTCGGCCCGACGATGCGGCCCATGCGGGTGCTTCCGGTGGCCGAGATCAGCGCCACCTTGGGGCTTTCGACCAGGGCCGCGCCGATGTCTCCGGCGCCGATCAAGAGTTGCGCAAGGCCCTCGGGCGCCGCGCCGAAGCGGGCGGCGGCCTTGGCAAAGATCGCCTGCGTGGCCAGCGCCGTCAGCGGGGTCTTTTCCGACGGCTTCCAGATCACCGCATCGCCGCAGATCAGCGCGAGCGCCGCATTCCAGGCCCAGACCGCCACGGGAAAGTTGAAAGCGGTGATGACGCCGACGACGCCCAAGGGATGCCAGGTCTCCATCATCCGGTGGCCGGGGCGTTCGGTCGCGATGGTCAGGCCGTAAAGCTGGCGCGACAGACCGACCGCGAAGTCGCAGATGTCGATCATCTCCTGCACTTCGCCCAGGCCTTCGGAAACCGACTTGCCCGCCTCGATCGAGACGAGGCGCCCAAGCTCGGCCTTGGTCGCCCGCAGCTCCTCTCCCAACAGCCGCACCAGCTCGCCCCGGCGCGGGGCGGGGACCAGGCGCCAGGTCTTGAAGGCGGTCTCGGCGGTCAGAATCGCGGCTTGCGTGTCGGCGACAGAGGCCACGGGCAGACGGCCGGTCTCTTCGCCGGTCACCGGGCTGCGGGCGATCAGGCTGCCGCCGGTGCGGGCGCTGGCGCTGACGCCAAGCCGGTCGAGGATCGCGGCGGCTTCCTGGGCGACGGTGGGCATGTGGGCGTTCATGGCAATCTCCGGTTCAAAGCAGGGCATTCAGGCAGGCGCGCAGGCTTGCGGCCTCGATCCCGGCGTAATGGGCGAATTCGTCCAGCACCTTCAGGCCAAGCTCGGCCTCGAACCGGCGCTGATTGGGCGAGGCGGCAAAGTCCTGCTGCACCGTATCGCCCAAGTTGGACTGGAAGATCCCGGCGGCAGAAACCGGCAGGAAGTCTTCATAGACCACCGGATCGGCCTGGATCAGGCCGCGGGCCAAAGCCTGCTCGGCGGTCAGGGGGCCCTGCCCGGCCCGGGCGGTCTCGGTCAGGGAATAGGCGAAATACCCCAGGCCTTGCGCGCGGATCGTCTCCCAGTCGTCGGGGAAGGCGGTGAACGTGTCCTGAAGCGCCGCGACATAGGCGGCAGAGTTCGACCCATCGGCGGCGGGGCGGACCTTGGCCCGGGTCTCGGTCAAGAGCTGGTCATACAAGGCGCGGCCCTTGGGGGTGAGCGCGATGCCGCGCTCTTCGATCTCGCCGAAGCGGGCGGTGTGGTGGCCCTGCACCCAGGTGTCGCCGTCCTGGAAAGCCACCGGCTCTTCCAGCGCCTTGAACGAGGTCTGCCGCAGCAGGATCGGGCAGCGGCGGGTGGGCGGGCCTTCGACGACGGCCTTGGGCGCGATGCCATGCGCGGGCATCCGCGCCTGCACCGCGTCGATGTCCAGCGTCCGCGGGGTCAGGTGGTTGATATGCGGGCCGCGGAACGAGACGACGTCGGCCACCAGCCGGTGGGCATCATGCAGGCGGTGATAAAGCGCCGCCGAGACATTGGCGCGCTGATGCCAACGGAAGGTCTCCAGAACCTCGGCCACGAAGCTTTCGGCATCGGCGGCCGAAAGCCCGCCTTGGGCCTCGGCCTTCTCGACCAAGGCCACGGCGCCGGGGGTGAAGATCTGGCGGGCGTCCAGCACCGCCGCAGCCTCGGCCCGCAAGGCCTCGTCCGCGATCAGGTCCAGCCGCAAGAGAGAGGTGAAGACGCGGAACGGGTTGACCCGCAGGCTCGCCGCATCGACGGGGCGGAAGGCGGTGGAATGCACCGGCACATTCGCCTCGGTCAGGTCGTAATAACCCACCGGCGCCATGCCCATCACGGCGAAAACCCGGCCCATCATCGCCAGCTCTGCCGCCGTGCCCAGCCGGATCGCCCCATGCCGTTCGTCCGAGATGCGGGCGAGCTCATCGGTCGCGGCCAGCCGCGCGCGGCGGTCAGGATCGGCCGCCAAGACCTCGGCATTCACCTCGGCCACCAGCTCCATCAAGGTGCCATAGGCCGGAACCTCGGCGCGATACATCGCCGACATCGCGGCCGAGAACCGGGCGCGGATCGTGTCGGCAGGAACCAGGGGTTTGGCGGCGATCATCGGCTCTCTCCGAGTTCATTTGCTGCAAGCACCATATCCGTTGCCAGCCTGCCCGTGT
>CAMFIX010000100.1 GCA_945952425.1 uncultured Pseudorhodobacter sp.
GAGATCATGCCTAGTCTCGTGGGCTCGGAGATGTGTATAAGAGACAGGACATTGCCGCCGTGGGCCAGCGCTTTGCCGCGATCATCCGGCCCTTCGGCTTTACCGTCAGCGCCGCGGGGGCTTTCGTGCCGACCAACACCGGGCCGGAATCGCATTTCTTCTTCCAGAACTGGCCATCCGACTGGATCGAGCTTTACACCCGCCGCAACTTCCTCGCCGCCGATTTCGGTGTGGCCGAGGCGCGGCGGCGGCTGGCGCCCTTCCTGTGGTCGGAGGCCCTGGCCGAGCGCCAGCTGTCGCGGGCCGAGGCCGAGCTTTGGCAGACCGCGAAGGAATGGGGCTGGGAGGATGGGCTTTCGGTGCCAATCCACGGGCCGGGCGGCTATTTCGCGCTGACCACGATGGGGGGCGCGGGCTTCACCATGACGCCGCAGCTGCGGGCCGCGATGCACCGGCTGGCCTTTGCCGCGCATGAGCGCTGCCGGCACCTGGCGGGAGCCGCGCTCGTGGCCCCCGCCCCCGCGAGCCTCACCGGGCGCGAGCTGGAATGCCTGCGCTGGGTCGCCTCGGGCAAGACGGATTGGGAGATCGCCCAGATCCTCGGCGTCGCGGCCACCACGGTGAAGACCCATGTCGACCAGGCCCGCGTCAAGCTGAACGCGCGCACAAGGCCCCAGGCCGTGGCGCGGATGGTGCTGTCCGGTCTCATCTGACGCGCCCCCATGACGGGCGTGGTTAACGGGGCGTCACCTCCCCCAAAAGGTGGAGTGACGCCCCGGCGCACGATCCTTAACCTTTTGCGACAAACCCGAGAGATTCAGGAGATTTCCATGACCCCCTTCATCGTGACCGGATCGGGCACCGTCAACCTTTCGAACCAGGATTTCCCGGGCTTCGACGCCCTGCAGTTCCAGACCAGCGGCGCGACCACGGTGATCCTGAAAAGCACGCAATTCGGCCCCGGCGTGCCCGAGCTCGGCTCGGACACCACCTTCATCGGCAGCGGCTTCGTGGACCGGATCGAGATCGGCATCGCGGTGGGGGCGACCTTCCTGGGGTCGAGCTTCACCCTGTCGAACTGGAAGGCCTCGGACACGTTCACCTTCTTCGACAACACCGGCAACGAGAGCATCACCGGCACCCAGGGCAACGACAGGTTCTATGTCACCAGCGGCAGCGATTTCGTCGATGGCAACCTCGGCAACGACGACGTGCTGTTCGTTCGCTGGGGCGATCTTCTGACCAATGTCAGCAGCAACCAGAGCAGCATGACCGATTTCTCGGGGCGTTCGGTCAGCTATGCCAACATCGACCGCTTCAACGTGACGACCGGCAAGGGCAACGACTATATCCTGACCCATGGCGGCGACGACACGGTGCGCTCGGGCGTGGGCAATGACACGGTGGACAGCGGGGCGGGCAAGGACGATGTCTCGGGCGGCGCCGGGATCGACCTCTGGATCGCGGATTTCAGCGGCGATGCCAGCGCCAAGGTGGTGGATGTCACTTTGACGGGCCAGCAATCGGCGGGCAACGGCACGGTCTATCAGGATTTCGAGCGGCTGGGGTTGAAGGGGGGCGCGGGCAACGATCTGTTCATCACCCGCCATGATAACCCTTCGGACGGGCTGTCGGACACGCTGGACGGCGGGGCGGGCAATGACACGCTGGTGGTCGGCGGCGGCTTCGATTCGGTCTTCGGCGGCGATGGCGAGGACACGTTGGTGCTGGACTATGCCAATGCGGCGGTCGGCAACAACTTCAACATGAACACCGCCAGCATCACCAATTTCTCCAACACCAGCGTGGTCTTCTCGGGGATCGAGCACTTGGACATCCGCACCGGCGCGGGCAACGACCAGCTGTTGGGAACGGCCTATGCCGATACGATGTCGGGCGGTGCGGGCGATGACACGCTGGACAGCGCGGCGGGCATGGCGCAGATCGACGGCGGCAGCGGCACCGACCTCTGGCGCGCGGATTTCAGCGCGGAAAGCGCGGCCAAGTCGGTCGACCTGATGCTTGGCGGCGTGCAGAGCGCGGGCGGCGGGACGACCTATCAGGGGATCGAGCGGCTGAGCCTGATCGGCGGCAGCGGCAACGATTTCTTCGCCAGCCGCCACGACAACCCCCTGGACGGCTATTCCGACACGCTGGACGGCGGGGCCGGCAACGACACGCTGGTGGTCGGCGGCGGCTTTGACTCGGTCTTCGGCGGCGATGGCGAGGACACGCTGATCCTCGACTATGCCAATGCGGCGGTCGGCAACAACTTCAGCATGAACACCGCCAGCATCACCAATTTCTCCAATTCCAGCGTGGTCTTCTCGGGGATCGAGCATCTGGACATACGCACCGGCGCAGGCAATGACGCGGTGCTGGGCACCGCCCAGGCCGACACGCTGTCGGGCGGGGCGGGGGACGACACGCTGGACGGCGCGGCGGGGGCGGTCACGGTGGATGGCGGGCTCGGCACCGACCTTTGGGCCGGAGATTTCTCGGCCGACGGCACGGCCAAGGTGATCGACATCAACCTGGCGGGCCAGCAGGCGGCAGGCAATGGCACGTTCTATTCCGGGATCGAGCGGCTGAACCTGACGCTCGGCGGCGGCAACGACCGGGTCAGCTCTTCGGTCGGCAATGTCGGCGACGGGCGGGCGGATTACCTGGACGGCGGGGCGGGCAACGACACGCTGATCGCGGGCGGCGGGCGCGACACGATGTATGGCGGCGACGGCGAGGACACGCTGATCGTCAACTTCGCCAATGCCCAGGTCGGCACGAATTACAACGGCAATGCCAGCTCGATCACCGATTTCAGCGTGACGAGCCTGACCTTCGCGGGCTTCGAGCATTTCGACATCCGCCTTGGTGCGGGCAATGACAATGTCATGGGCGGGGCGGGCGACGACAGCATGTCGGGCGGCAAGGGCAACGACACGCTGGACAGCGGGGCGGGCAAGGCAGTGATCGACGGCGGCGGCGGCAAGGATCTGTGGATCGCCGATCTGTCGGCCCAGACCGCGGCCCTGTCCATCGACCTGCGGATCAAGACGCTGCAGACCGCGGCGCCGGGCATCACGCTGAAGGGCGTCGAGGCCATGAGCCTGAAGGCCGGCACGGGCGACGACAGCCTGATCACCTTCAGCCGCAAGCTGTACCGCGACAACCTGGATGGCGGGGCGGGCGATGACACGTTGCGCGTCGGCGGGGGCCTGGACACGGTGGCGGGCGGCGAGGGCAACGACCTCCTGGTGCTGGATTTCGCCTGGTCGGCCGGGAATTTCTCGATGGCCGCGGACCGCAGCTCGATCACCGATTTCTCGCAGAACTCGGTGGTCATCAGCGGGATCGAGCGGTTCCAGGTGCTGACCGGCGGCGGGCAGGACCGGCTTTACGGCGGCACGGGGGCGGATACGCTGTCGGGCGGCGCGGGGGCGGATACGCTGCAGGGGGGGGCCGGGGCGGATGTGCTGACCGGCGGGGCCGGGGCGGACCGCTTCATCTTTACCGCCACCAGCGATTCGACCTTCCAGGCGGCCGGGCGCGACACGATCACCGATTTCGACACCAATGGCGACCTGATCGACCTCAGCCAGATGGATGCGATCATCGGCGGCGGGCGCGACGCCTTTACCTTCATCGGGGGGGCGGCCTTCACCGCTCTGGGTCAGCTGCGGGTGTATGACAACGGCGTCAATACGTTCATCCAGGGGAATACGACCGGCGACCTCGCCGCCGATTTCCAGATCACGCTGAAAGGCGTGATCGCCGTGGATGCGGGCGATTTCGTCTTCTAACCCTCGAAAAGCTCGGCCTGACCGGGGCTGCGGGGCGGTTCGACCCCAAGGTGCCGCCAGGCCGACCGCCCCAGCATCCGCCCGCGCGGCGTGCGCAGGATCAGGCCCTGCTGCAGAAGATAGGGCTCGATCACCTCTTCGATCGCATCCCGCGCCTCTGAAAGCGCGGCGGCGATGGTTTCGACCCCCACCGGCCCGCCGCCGTAATGTTCGGCCAGAAGCGACAGGTAACGCCGGTCGTTGCCGTCGAGCCCGAGGTGATCGACGCCAAGCCGCGTCAGCGCCCGGTCGGCGATGGCGCGGGTCAGCACGCCCTCGCCCTCGACGGTGACGAAATCGACCACGCGGCGCAGAAGCCGCCCCGCGATCCGCGGCGTGCCCCGGGCGCGGGCGGCGATCTCGCGCGTGCCCTCGGGCTCTGGCGTGATGCCCATCAGCCGGGCGGCGCGGGTGACGATCTGGTCGAGCTCGCCCACCGTATAGAACTCCAGCCGCGTCGGGATGCCGAAACGGTCGCGCAGGGGGGTGGTCAGCAGGCCCAGCCGCGTCGTGGCGCCGACGAGGGTGAAGGGCTGCAGCTCGATCCGGACGGTGCGCGCGGCGGGCCCCTCGCCGATCACCAGGTCCAGCGCGAAATCTTCCAGCGCGGGGTAGAGGACTTCCTCGACCACCGGGGAAAGCCGGTGGATCTCGTCGATGAAAAGCACGTCGCGGGGTTCGAGATTGGTGAGGATCGCCGCCAGGTCGCCCGGTTTCGCCAGCACGGGGCCCGAGGTCATTCGGAAGCCCACCCCCAATTCCCGCGCCATGATCTGGGCAAGGGTGGTCTTGCCGAGGCCGGGGGGGCCATGAAACAGCGTATGGTCCATCGCCTCGCCCCGCTGCCGGGCCGACTGGATGAAGACGCGCAGATTGGCCCGCGCCTCGGCCTGGCCGACGAAATCGTCAAGGGACTGCGGCCGCAGCGCGCGGTCGAGGTCTTCGGGCTGTTTCTCGGGCGAGACGGGGCGGTCAGTTTGCATCGGCGCCTTGGGGGCTGAGGGAGGCGGGGGTCACGCCCCGCACCCGTTGCGAAGATGCGGGGGTTTCACACCCCCGCACCCCCGTGGAGTATTTGGGTCAATGTGAAAGGGGAAGAGTGCAGCTGCGGTTCGGCCGGATTTTCGGCGGCGGCGGGCCAGCGCCAGAGCTCCAGCGGCGTCCAGGACGAGAGGGGGCGCATCGTGGCGAGGTCGATGGCGTAAAGATTGCCGCCTCCCGGGGGTTGGTCGCCCGTGCGGGAAATCGGATGGCCGGAAAGCGCCTGGTGCAGCAGGGTGCCGACCGCGCCATGGCCGGTGAAGAGGATCGGGCCGGGCGTGCTGGCGTGGCGGAGGAAGGCGGCCAGGATGCGGGACTGGGCGGCGCGGGCGGGCTCCCACCCGTCATGGCTGCGGTCGGGATCGGCGAAGAAGGCATCGGCCGCGGCTTCGAAGGCGGGCGGGGGCAGGTAATGCGGGCGGTGGTTCTCGGCCAGGTCGGGGTCGATGATCGGGGTCAGGTCGGGGCGCAGCGCGGCGGCGGTCTGCAGCGCCTTGACCTCGGGCGAGCAGAAGATCGCGGCGATCCACCCCGCCCAAGGGGCGCGCAGCCGGGCGCGGCCCTCGGGCGAAAGGCGCCACTGGGTCACGGGCAGGGTCGCATCCTGCACGACCTCGGGGTGCGAGAGATACAGTGCGAGGCGCGGCGCCGTCACTTCGGCGCCAGTCGTTTCAGCGCGGCGCGGATCAGCGTCGCGGTGTCGGCCTCGGGCGCCTCGTCGGCGGCGGTGGTGACGGCCTCGGCCGCTTCGGAATGGCCGTAGCCGAGGTTCACCAGCGCCGAGAGCGCATCGGCGGAGAAGAGCGCCCGGTTGGGGATGGGCGGCGGCGGGGCCTTGCGGCGGGCGGGGGCGGGGGTCTCGATCACCTCGACCGCGGGGGCGGAGGGGGTGGCCAGGCTGCCGCCCATCGCCATCATCCCCGGCGCCTTGGCCTTCAGCTCCAGGATCACGCGCTGCGCCAGTTTCGGCCCCACCCCATTGGCCGCCTGGATCGCCCTTGCATCGCCCAAGGTGATCGCCCGCGCCACGCCCTCGGCCCCCAAAGCCCCCAGGATCGACATCGAGGCCTTGGCGCCAACCCCTTGAACCGTCATCAGAAGCTTGTGCCACTCACGCTCGAACAGCGTGCGGAAGCCGAAAAGCTGCATGAGGTCTTCGCGCACCAGAAGATCGGTATAAAGCGAGATCGCCTCGCCCAGGGGCAGCGCGGCCAAGGTGCGTTCGTTGACATGGACGATATAGCCCACGCCGCGCACATCCAGCAAAAGCTGGTCGCTGCCCTTCCAGTCGACCACGCCCGAGAGCTTGCCGATCATGACGCGGCCCTCGCCAAAGCGGCCTGCAGGCGCCCGGCGCTTTGCAGGTGATGGGCGTGACAGATGGCGATGGCCAGCGCATCGGCGGCATCGGGCCCCGCGATCTGAACCCCCGGCAGATGCAGGCGCACCATGTGGTCGATCTGCGCCTTGGCGGCATGGCCCACGCCCACGACGGTCTTCTTCACCGCGTTGGGCGCATATTCGCCCACCTTCAGCCCCGCCTGGGCCGGCACCAGTAAGGCGATGCCCCGCGCCTGGCCGAGCTTCAGCGTCGCCACCGCATCCTTGTTGACGAACGTATGTTCGACCGCGGCGGCATCGGGGGCAAAGCGGGTGACGACCTCGGTCAGCTGGGCGTGCAGCGAGACGAGCCTTTCGGCCAGCGCGCCGTCGTCGCCATGCGAATGGCAGATGCCGTTGGCCACATGGGTGATTCTGGTGCCCTGGACGTCGATCACGCCCCAGCCCAGATTTCGCAACCCCGGATCAATGCCCAGAACCCGCAAGCCTGCCCCCGTTTTATCGTTGCGATATGATTAGCACGAAAAGGGAACACGGACCAAGCGAAATCCCTTGCGCCCGAAAAGATGCCGCAGGTGCGAAAAGCGACGACTCGGGGCTTGCGGGCGACGCGGCCTGTGGATAGATTCGTAAAAATCTTGTAAAATCAATGTTAACCAACCGTTTACCGCCATGCGCGGAACGCAAGGCGGCCTTGCGGCGCCCATGGCTTGTTATGCATTCGCAGCACGGCTATCTAAGCGTCATCGAAGGCGAATGAGCGCCTTTCGATTGTGCAGATTGTGAAAGGATAACCGCCATGGCCGCCTATGAGACGTCCGCCTCGGCGCCGTTCGGCGCCATCACCGTCTATCGTTTCGTGCAGACCCTTGCCGAAGGCTCCGAAGCTTTCCGCCGCTGGAATTCGGCGCGCGTGACCCGCAAGGCGCTGCATCGCCTGTCCAACCGCGAGCTCGACGACATCGGTCTGTGCCGCGGCGACATCGAGATGATCGGTCGCTGAAGCGCCATCAAGCGCAAGCCATCCCGGGCCGCGGCAACGCGGCCCTTTTGTATTGCAGGGTGCCGCAGCAACGCGGCCGTTTCGCATTGAAGGGGGTCGCGGCAAAGCGGCCCCCTTTGTCTTTGCAGCCCCCGGCCTACGGCGCAAAACAAAAGGGGCCTTGCGGCCCCTTCCCCCGGCAATCTGTCGGTGCTTAGCGCATGACGGGCAGATGCGGCCCCACCTTGTCGGCCACCATCTGCGACATCGGATCGGCCTGCATCAGCCAGCCGCCGACACGTTCGACCCCTTCGCCCGCCATCAGCTTGGTCACCCGCGCATCGTAATCCGCCCGGCCGATCTGGCTGATCATGATCCCCTTGATGAGGAAGACGGCCAGCAGCAGGAAGACCAGCGGCCCGAGGATGCCGCGGCGTTCGGCCCGCGGCCGGTAGTAGTAGGACCGGCCCAAAGTGCCGGGCGCCTCGAAGCCATAGCCCTTGGCGCGCGCCTTCTGGATACGATCCACCCGGCGATAAAAATCACTCATATTCGGGTCGGCCATCCCAAGCTCCTGATTCCGACCCCCACCCAAGACTTTATTAGGATGAAATTGCGGCAAAAGTTGGGCAGGAGGCGCGGATTTGCCTTATCTTGGCCTCAGGCCTTGCGCTGCAGGACCAGGGCGGACCATTCGCCGAGGTCGTCGCGCGCCTCGGGCGTGAAGCCCGCGGCGACATAGGCCGCCGTCACCGCCTCGGCCTGCACGACCAGAAGCCCCGACAGGATCACCCGCCCGCCCGGCGCGGTATGACGCGCCATGTCGGGGGCCAACTCGATCAGCGGGCCTTTCAGGATATTGGCGAAGACCAGGTCGAAGGGGGCCTGCTGCAGGTCGGGATGGGCGAAACCGGCGGCCTCCAGGCAGGCGATGCGGCCGGCCAGCGCGTTGATGCCGACATTGGCGGCGGCAACATCGACCGCGACCTTGTCGATGTCAGAGGCCATGATCGTGGCCTCGGGCAGCAGTTTCGCCGCCGCCATGGCCAGCACGGCGGTGCCGCAGCCGATATCGGCCACGCGCTGTGGGCGCAGGCCTGAAGCATAAAGCCGGTCCCAGGCCAGAAGGCAGCCCAATGTCGTGTTGTGGTGCCCGGTGCCGAAGGCCACCGTCGCCTCGATCTGCAGGGGGATGCGCCCATCTGTCGGCACCTTGTCGGCGTCATGCGACCCATAGACGAAGAACCGCCCGGCCTCGACCGGGGCGAGGTTGCGGCGGACATGGGCGACCCAATCGACCTCGGGCACCTCGGACACGACGAAGGGCTGGGCTTCGAAAGCGGTCGAGAGCAGCTCCAGGAAGGCGGGGTTCGGCGGTTCGGTGTAATAGGCGCCGACCTCCCAGAGGCCGCTGTCATCCTCGATCTCAAAGACGCCGACGCCGATGGGCTCGGGGGTCAGCTTCTCCAGCGCTTCGCCGAGCGCCTCGGCCCGGTCTTCGCCGAGAAGGGTGGTCAAAGCGGTATAGGTCGGCATGAGCGGGCTCCCTCGTTTGATCCGGGGTTAGGCTGCGCGACGATGGGCGTCAAGGGCACGGGGTTTCCAAAGGGGAGCGTGCTCCCCTTTGGTTAGGGGGTGCGGGGGGCGAAAGCCCCCCGCTTGCCCGCCCCGATCCCCCCGGTTAGACTCCGCGAAACGACAGAAAGCCCTCGATGCCCCGCCCTGCCC
>CAMFIX010000101.1 GCA_945952425.1 uncultured Pseudorhodobacter sp.
GCGCAAGGTCGTCTAGCACCGCATCCAGCTCATATACACAACCATCGCGCCCGCGAAATCGGGCGGGCTCATTGCAGAACCTCATCCTCGCCGCCCGATTGCACCGCGAAGGCGATCAGCGTCTGCAACACCTTGCGGCGGGCGGGCAGGTCGGGGGCCTCCAGCAGCGCCTGCTTCTCTTCGGGCGCGAAGGGACACAGCATCGAGAGCGCATTGACCATCAGCTCATCCTCGGCCGATTTCAGCGCCTCCCAATCCACCCCCAGCTGGCGCTGCTTGAAATAGCGCGCAAGGTCGCCCAGCAGCGCATCGCGGTCCATCCCCGGATCGGTCTCGGCGCGGCGCTCGGCGGGAAAGGCCTGCCAGTCGGGCCGCGCCCGGCGATAGGGCTGAAAGCCTGCGACCTCTTCGGCCAGCCGAAAGCGCGACACGCCCGTCAGCGTTATCATGTAGCGCCCATCCTCGGTTTCCGAAAACGAGGTGATGCGCCCGGCGCAGCCGATGTCGTGCAGGCCCTCGCCCAGCGGCTGGATCATGCCGATCATCCGGTGGTCGGTCTTCAGCGCATCGCCCAGCATCGCCAGGTAGCGAGGTTCGAAAATGTGCAGCGGCAACCGCGACCGGGGGAAGAGGATCGCCCCCGGAAGCGGGAAAATGGCAAGCGTGTCAGGCAGATCCGTCAGGAACATGGCACCGCCTCCCGGGCCCTGGTCAGGCAAAGATCATCGACGACAGCCGCCGACGCCCGGCCAGCGCAATCGGGTCTTGCGGCTTCAGCGCGCCGAAAATGGTGATGAGCTGCGCCTTGGCCGCGCCGTCGTTCCACTCGCGGTCGAGCTTGAAGAGGTCCAAAAGCACATCCACCGCGCCCTGCACATCGCCCGCGGCATGAAGCGCGGTGGCCAGGTCATAGGCCGCCTGGCGGTTGGTCGGGTCTTTCGCCAGCGCCGCGCGCAGCTCGGCCTCGGGGCCGGCATTGGCCGCTTGCCGCGCCAGTTCGATCTGGGCACGGGCGGCAGAGACTTCCGCAGAGGCCGCGATCTTCGGCGCCGCCGCGGCGGCAAAGGCCTCGGCCTGGTCGATCTCGCCCAAAGCCAGGTGGCAGCGGATCACCCCGGCATAGGCCACGGCATTCTCGGGCTCTTCCGCCAGGATCGCCGCAAAGGTCTCGGCCGCATCGGCCACCGCGCCCTCGCCCAGCATCTGCTCGGCCATCTCCAGCGCCTCGGTCAGGCCCTTGTCGGGGCCCGCGGTCGCGATCAGCCCCTCGATGAACTTCTTGACCTCCGAGCCCGGAACCGCGCCCTGGAAGCCATCGACCGGCTGGCCCTGCCAGAAGGCATAGACCGTCGGAATCGACTGGATGCGCAGCTGGGCCGCGATCATCTGGTTCTTGTCGACGTCGATCTTGACGAGCCGCACCTTGCCCTTGGCCGCCGTCACCGCGGCCTCCAGCGCCGGGCCGAGCTGCTTGCACGGGCCGCACCAGGTCGCCCAGAAATCGACGATGACCGGCACCTCGCGGCTGGCCTCGATCACATCCTTCATGAACGTCGCTTCGGTGCCGTCCTTGATCAGCTCCGCCGCGGGAGTTTCTGCCATTCCGAACATGTTGCCCTCGGGAAAGAAGATTTGCCCCTATATGCGCGCGGTGGCGCCAAACGCCAAGGGGGCAGGCGCAATTCCCCTGAAATGGCCCTTGGCAAAGGGGGGTCATCCGGGCCAAATGCGGCCATGCAGATTGAACCCACATCCCTTCCCGATTGCGTCATCCTGACCCCTGCCCGTTTCGGCGATGCCAGGGGCTGGTTTTCCGAAACTTTCGCGGACCGTCGCCTG
The DNA here is from genome assembly GCA_945952425.1 of uncultured Pseudorhodobacter sp. Lineage (GTDB taxonomy): Bacteria > Pseudomonadota > Alphaproteobacteria > Rhodobacterales > Rhodobacteraceae > Stagnihabitans. The sequence continues at coordinate 1,840 of CAMFIX010000101.1, forward strand.
GCCGAGGCCGGGCTGCCGGGGCCCTGGGTGCAGGACAACCACTCGTTTTCCGCCGTGCAGGGCACGTTGCGCGGGCTGCATTACCAGCGCCCGCCCCATGCGCAGGACAAGCTGGTGCGCTGCTCGCGCGGGGTGATCTTCGACGTGGCGGTCGATATCCGCAAGGGATCGCCCACCTGGGGCAAATGGGTGGGGGTCGAGCTCTCGGCCGAGAACGGCCGCCAGCTTCTGGTGCCCAAGGGCTTCCTGCATGGTTTCGTGACCCGCACGCCCGATTGCGAGGTGCAGTACAAATGCACCGATTACTATGCGCCCGATTGCGATGGGGGCATCCGCTGGAACGACCCGTCCATCGGCATCGACTGGGTCATGACCGATGCCGTCCTGTCCGCCAAGGACCAGGTGGCGCCGCTGCTCGCCGAATTTTCCAGCCCTTTCATCTGGGAGGACGAATGAAACTGCTTATCACCGGCGGCGCTGGCTTCATCGGAAGCGCCGTGGTCCGCCAGGCCGTGGCCCGCGGGCATGAGGTCGTGAACCTCGACGCCTTGACCTATGCCGCCAATGTGGAAAACGTGGCCTCGGTTTCGGGGTCGAACCTTTACAGCTTCGAACAGGCCGACATCCGCGACCGCGACCGCCTGGACGAGATCTTTGCCACCCATCGCCCCGATGCGGTGATGCACCTGGCGGCGGAATCCCATGTCGACCGCTCGATCGACGGGCCGGGCGATTTCATCCTGACCAACATCAACGGCACCTTCAACCTTCTGGAGGCCTCCCGCGCCCATTGGACGCGCATGGGCAAGCCCGAGGGTTTCCGCTTTCACCACATCTCGACCGATGAGGTCTTCGGCAGCCTCGGCGCCGAGGGCCAGTTCACCGAAGAGACGCCCTACGACCCGCGCAGCCCCTATTCGGCCAGCAAGGCAGCCAGCGATCACCTGGTGCGCGCCTGGCACGAGACCTATGGCCTGCCGGTCGTCCTGACGAATTGTTCCAACAACTACGGCCCCTTCCACTTCCCCGAAAAGCTGGTGCCGGTGGTGATCCTGAACGCGCTGCATGGCCGCCCCATCCCGGTTTACGGCGCGGGCGCCAATGTGCGCGACTGGCTTTACGTCGAGGATCATGCCGACGCCCTGCTGACCGTGCTTCAGCGCGGCCAGCTCGGCCGCAGCTACAACATCGGCGGCGAGAACGAGGCGAAGAACATCGACCTCGTCCGCATGATCTGCGCCCTGATGGACGAGATGCACCCCGCGGGCGCACCGCATGACCGGCTGATCACCTTCGTCGCCGACCGCCCGGGCCACGATGCCCGCTATGCCATCGACCCCGCCCGCATTCGGGCCGAACTCGGCTGGCGGCCCTCGGTGACGCTGGAACAGGGGCTGCGCAAGACCGTCCGCTGGTATCTGGACAACGAGGCCTGGTGGCGGCCGCTCTTGGCGCGCCAGGGCGTGGGCCAAAGGCTGGGGACGAAGGCATGAGGCTCCTGGTCTTCGGTCAGACCGGCCAGGTCGCGCAGGAACTCGCCCGGGCCGCCCCCGACGCGCGCTTCCTGTCTCGGGCCGAGGCCGACCTTGCGAACCCGGATGCCTGCGCCGCCGCCATCCGCGACTGCGACGCGGTCATCAACGCCGCCGCCTGGACCGCCGTCGACAAGGCCGAGGCCGAGGAACCCGCCGCCACCGTCATCAACGGCGCGGCCCCGGGTGCCATGGCACGCGCCTGTGCGGCGCAGGGCATCCCCTTCCTGCATGTCTCGACCGATTACGTCTTCGACGGCCAGGGCACGCGGACCTTCCAGCCCACCGACCCCGTGGCACCCTTGAACGCCTATGGCCGTTCGAAGCTGGAGGGCGAGCGTCAGGTCATGGCCTCGGGAGCGCGGGCGCTGGTGCTGCGGACCTCTTGGGTGGTCAGCGCGCATGGGGCGAATTTCGTCAAGACCATGCTGCGGCTGGGGCGCGAGCGGCCCTCGCTGAACGTGGTGGTCGACCAGATCGGCGGCCCGACCCCTGCCGCCGCCATCGCCGAGGCCCTGCTGACCGCCGCCGCAGCGATGCGCGACGGCGCTCCGGGCGGCATCCACCATTTCTCGGGCGCGCCCGACACCTCATGGGCCGATTTCGCCCGGACGATCATGGCCGAGGCCGCCCTGCCCTGCCAGATCAACGACATCCCGACCGAGGCCTATCCGACCCCGGCCAGGCGCCCGGCCAATTCCCGGCTGGATTGCCGCGCGCTCGAGGCCGCCTTCGGCATCCAGCGCCCCGACTGGCGGGCGCATCTTTCCCTTATCCTCAAGGACTTGGCATGACTCGCAAAGGCATCATCCTCGCAGGCGGCTCGGGCACGCGGCTGTGGCCGATCACCATGGGCGTGTCGAAGCAGCTTTTGCCGATCTATGACAAGCCGATGGTCTATTACCCCCTGTCGGTTCTCATGCTGGCCGGCATCCGCGAGATCGCCCTGATCTCCACCCCCGAGGACCAGCCCGCCTTCATCCGCCTTCTGGGCGACGGCTCGCAATGGGGGCTGGCGATCACCTATATCATCCAGCCCTCGCCCGATGGCCTGGCGCAGGCCTATCTGCTGGCCGAAGACTTCCTCGATGGCGCCCCTTCCGCCATGGTCCTGGGCGACAACATCTTCTTCGGCCACGGCCTGCCCGAGATGCTGGCCGAGGCCGACAAGCGCGCGGGCGGCACGGTCTTTGGCTATCGCGTCTCGGACCCCGAACGCTATGGCGTCGTGGCCTTCGATGGCGCGGGCCGGGTCAGCCAGATCATCGAAAAGCCGGAAAAGCCGCCGTCGAACTTCGCCGTGACGGGGCTTTACTTCCTGGACGGCGATGCGCCGCGCCGGGCCAAGGCGATCAAGCCCTCGCCGCGTGGAGAGCTGGAAATCGTCGATCTTCTGGACACTTACCTGAAAGAGGGTGCGCTGTCGGTCGAACGCATGGGCCGCGGTTTTGCTTGGCTCGACACCGGCACCCACGCCAGCCTCATCGACGCGGGCAATTTCGTGCGCACCCTGACGGAACGCCAGGGCCAGCAGGTGGGCTCGCCCGACGAGATCAGCTTCCGGGCAGGCTGGATCGACCGGGCCGCGATGGCCGCCCGCGCCGAGATGTTCAAGAAGAACGATTACGGGCGCTATCTGCGGACCGTTCTGACCGAAACGGCAGAGTGACCTCGCGCCCGATCAGGGTGGAGAGCAGGGCGAGGAAAAGCGCCCCGGCGGCCAGGGCGCCCATGGCCTCGCGATGCGCGGGGTCGGTGGGCTTGGCCACCTGCGCCCGCGCCAGCATCGCATAGGGCGCGGCGCGCAGCCTTGCATCGACGCGTGCCTGCACCTCGTCGCGGGCCAACGCCTGGCGGACCTCGGCATATTGGTCCTCCATCAGGCCAAGCTCGCGCCGACGCGCCGCATCCAGCCCGGGATCGCTGCGCAAAGCTGCGATCTCTTGCCAAAGCCGGTTTTCCTCGGCGCGGTAGAGCCCCAGGGCCTCGGCCCCGGCGTCGATCTGGCCGGCCTGGCCAAGGTCGATGATCTGCAGCGCCAGGTCATTGGCGACGCGCACCGCCTGGTCGGGGTCGGGCAGGCGCACGGCGACGATCAGGCCGATGGTCTGCGGGGCAAGGCCCAAAGTGGCACCGGCCTCGGTGGTCAGCGGATGGATCGCGACGGCCTCGGCCAAGGACAGGGCCGAGGGCACGCCATGGCGGGCGGCCGTGGCCTCCAGCGTGTCGCGGGTCAGAAGGCGGGTGTCGATCAGCTGGACGGCGCCAGCGCCGGGGCGGATCTGCAGGGCGGCAAAGGCCTCATAGCCCGGCACGGCGCCCCAAAAGCGCAGGAGCACGACGAGATAGACCCCGCACAGCGCCACGGACAGCACCCGCATCGGCCCACGCAAGGCGGCTCCGCCGATCCTGATCTTCCGTCCCGTCATCCAGCTTCTGCCTTTTCGCATCGTCGCCGATGTCATGGCAAAGGATTGGGGCCGAAGTAGGGAGCCAATCGGGCGGGGATGTTTCGCCCGTCAGGCGGCAGCGGGGCGGCGGATCAGGGTGGCGGCCTCGACCACCAGGGGGCGAAGGCCCTGGCCGCCGGCATCCAGCACCTCGAACAGGTGACGGCGCATCCGGGGCTCCCAGAAGTCGTTGATATGGTTGGACAAGCCTTCCAGCCCCTCGGAATGGGGCTTGCTCTCCATGAACTTGGCGATCTGGTTGGCCATGGTAATCAGCTTGGCGTGCGGGTCGTGGGGCGTGTCATGCGACATGGCGGGCCTCTGTCGAGATGCGGTGGGGGTGGGTGAAAACCTCGAACCTGTCGGGACGGGCGAGGGCTGCGAGGGTGATGTTCAGGCTTTCAGCCAAGGCGACGGCATGGGCGGTGGGGGCCGAGACGGCGATCAGGACAGGCTGGCCCATGGCCGCGACCTTCTGCACCATGTCGATGGAGACGCGGGAGGTCAGGACGATGGCGCCCGTAGGCTGCACCGCCTGGACCGCCCCCGCCAGCTTGTCCAAAGCGTTGTGCCGCCCGACATCCTCGCGGACGGCCAGCATGCGGCCCTCGGCCCAAAACCCCGCGGCATGGGCGGCGCGGGTCACGTCATGCAGCGGCTGGGCCTGCGGCAGGGCGGCGACGGCGGCCATGATGCCCGAGGGCGTCAGGGCGAGGTCGGCGGTCACGGGCGGCAGCGCGCGCACCGCCTCTTCGATGCTGTCGATGCCGCAAAGCCCGCAGCCCACCGGCCCCGCCATCCTGCGGCGACGGCGGACAAGGCGCGCCTCGGCCTCGGGGGTCACCCAGATTTGCAGGTCGATGCCCTTCTCGGTCTCGACCGGGGTGATTTCCGTGATTTCCGAAGGGCTTGCCAGCCCCTCGGTCAGCGCGAACCCATAGGCGAAATCCACCAGGTCGGCGGGCGTCGCCATCATCACCGCCTGGGTCGAGCCGTTGAACGAGATCGCCACCGCCACCTCCTCGGGCAGCTCTCGCAAGCCGCTGGACGAGCCGCCGGGCCCGAAGGCCAGGCGGGGGAGGGGGCGATGGGTCTTCATTCGGCCGCCGCCACCCGGCGCGACAGGGTGGCTTGGGCGTTGTATTCCTCCTGCCACTCGGTCGGGCCGTTCGAGAGCGCCACCTGCACGGCGGTCACCTTGTATTCCGGGCAGTTGGTCGCCCAGTCCGAGAAGTCGGTGGTCACCACATTGGCCTGGGTGTCGGGGTGGTGGAAGGTCGTATAGACCACGCCCGGGTTGACCCGGTCGGTGATCGTGGCCTTCAGCGAGGTTTCGCCCGAGCGCGAGGCCAGCTTGACCCAGTCGCCTTCCTTGATGCCGCGCTGTTCCGCGTCATGCGGGTGGATTTCCAGGATGTCCTGGTCGTGCCACACCACGTTGTGCGTCCGCCGCGTCTGCGCCCCCACGTTATACTGCGAGAGGATGCGCCCGGTCGTCAGCAAGAGCGGGAAGCGCGGGCCGGTGCGTTCGTCCGTCGCCACGTATTCCGTGTTGATGAAGCGCCCCTTGCCGCGGACGAAGCCGTTCACGTGCATCAAGGGCGTCCCTTCCGGGGCCTTTTCGTTGCAGGGCCACTGGATCGAGCCCATCTCTTCCAGCTTGGCATAGGACACGCTGGCGAAAGAGGGGGTGGTCAGGGCGATCTCGTCCATGATCTCGCTGGGATGGGCATAGGTCCAGCCGGCCCCCATGGCATTGGCGAACATCTGGGTGACCTCCCAGTCGGCATAGCCCTGCCGCGGCGCCATGACCTTGCGGACGCGGTTGATGCGGCGCTCGGCATTGGTGAAGGTGCCGTCCTTTTCCAGGAAGGACGAGCCCGGGAAGAAGACATGGGCGTAATTGGCCGTCTCGTTCAGGAAGAGGTCATGGACGATGACGCATTCCATCGCGGCCAGGCCCGCCGCAACGTGCTTGGTGTCGGGGTCGGATTGCAGGATGTCCTCGCCCTGGCAGTAGAGCCCCTTGAAGGTGCCCTCAACGGCGGCATCCAGCATGTTGGGGATGCGCAGGCCCGGCTCGTTGTCGATCTCGACGCCCCAGACCTCGCGGTAGATGTCGCGCACCGCCTCGCCCTTGACGTGGCGATAGCCCGGCAGCTCGTGCGGGAAGCTCCCCATGTCGCACGACCCCTGCACGTTATTCTGCCCCCGCAGCGGGTTCACGCCCACGCCCGGGCGACCGATGTTGCCGGTCAGCATGGCAAGGTTCGCGATCCCGATGACGGTGGTCGAACCTTGGGAGTGTTCCGTCACGCCGAGGCCGTAATAGATCGCCGCATTGCCGCCCTTGGCATAGAGGCGGGCGGCGGCGCGGACCTCTTCGGCCTGCACGCCGGTCAGGATCTGCACGGCCTCGGGCGAGAACTGGGGCTGGCTAATGAACTCGGCATAGGCCTGGAATTCGTCCCAGTCGCAGCGGTTGCGGATGAAGTCCTCGTCAAACAGGCCTTCGGTGACAATGACATGGGCCAGGGCCGAGACGACGGCGACATTGGTCCCCGGCGTCAGCGCCAGATGGTGCGCCGCCTTGTAATGCGCGCCCTGCACCGACTCGGTCCGGCGCGGGTCGACCACGATCAGCTTGGCCCCCTGGCGCAGCCGCTTCTTCATGCGGCTGGCGAAAACCGGGTGGCCCGAATGCGGGTTGGCACCGATGACCATGATGACATCGGCCTGTTCGACCGAATCGAAGTCCTGAGTCCCGGCGCTGGTCCCGAAGGTCTGCCCCAGCCCATAGCCGGTGGGCGAGTGGCAGACGCGGGCGCAGGTGTCGGTGTTGTTGTTCTTGAACACCGCCCGGGTCAGCTTTTGCACCAGGTAGGTTTCCTCGTTGGTGCAGCGCGAGGAGGTGATGACGCCGACCGAATGGCGGCCATGGCGGTCGATCAGCCCCTGCATCCTTTTGGCGGCGAACTTCATCGCCTCGGGCCAGGAGACCTCTTTCCACGGGTCGTTGATGCTGTCGCGGATCATCGGCGACAGGATGCGGTCCTTATGGGAGGCATAGCCATAGGCGAAGCGCCCCTTGACGCAGGAATG
>CAMFIX010000102.1 GCA_945952425.1 uncultured Pseudorhodobacter sp.
ATCCGGGGCAAGGTCTTGCGCAAGGCGGCGGTGGGGGCCGTGGCGCTGGTGGGCGTGCAGTTCACTTTCCTGATCGGCGGCACGGTCATCATCGAGCGGCTCTTTTCCTATGAGGGGCTCGGCAACCTGGCGATCGACGCAGTGGTGAACCGCGACCTGCCGCTGATCCAGGGGATCGTCCTGCTTTTTGCCGCGCTGTTCACCGCGGTCAACCTGTGCGTCGACCTGCTTTACGCCGTGCTGAACCCGAGGTTGCGCCATGCTTGACGGAAGATCGCTGACGCGGCGGCGGGCGGGGGCGCGGCTGTGGTTGTCGGGGCTGTGGCTGGGCGCGCTGTGCCTGGCCGCCATTTTCGCGCCCTGGATCGCGCCGAAAGACCCGCTGGCGCAAGACCTGTTCTCGGGCCGCCTGCCGCCCGTCTGGGTGCATGGCGCGGACCCCGGATTCCTTTTGGGCACCGACTCGCTCGGCCGAGACGTGCTCAGCCGCATCCTTTACGGCGCGCGGATCGCGCTGACCGTGGCGGTGGTGGCGGGCAGCGTCACCTGCCTGATCGGGGCGACGCTCGGCCTGGTTGCCGGGTTCCTGCGCGGCTGGGTCGACATGGTCGTCTCGCGGCTGATCGACATCTGGATGGCCTTTCCGCCGGTGCTCTTCTCGATCCTGCTGATCGCGGTGCTGGGGCCGGGGCTTTTCTCGATCATCCTGGCCATCGTCGTCATCGACTGGACGCGCTTTGCCCGGGTGATCCGGGCCGAGGCCATGGCGCAGGGGGCGATGGATTACGTGGCCTCGGCCCGGGTCGCCGGGCGCGGCCGCATCGGCACCATGCTGCGGGAAATCCTGCCCAATGTCCTGCCCACAATCACCGTGCTGCTGACCCTGGAGATGGGGATCGCCGTCATCGTCGAGGCGATCCTCAGCTTCGTCAACCTCTCGATTTCCACCGACTTCCCGACCTGGGGCGGCATGATCGCCGAGGGGAGAACGTCGGTCCACCAGGCTTGGTGGGTGCTGGTCTTCCCGCTGGTCACGCTTTTCCTCACCGTTCTGGCCTTCAGCCAGCTGGGCGAGGGGCTGAAGGACCGTTTCGATCCGGTGCTGCGATGAGCTATCTTTCCATCAGAAACCTGTCGTTGCGGCTGAAGAAGGGGCCGGCGCTGTTGCGTCGCGTCTCGCTGGAGGTCGCGGCCGGAGAGGTGCGCGGGCTGGTGGGGGAATCCGGCGCCGGCAAGTCGATGATCGGCAAGGCGGTCCTGGGCATCCTGCCCCCCGCGGTCGAGATCACGGGCGGCGAGATCTTCCTCGACGGGGTGGACCTCTTGCGCCTCGCCCCGCGCGAGCGGCGCCGCAAGATCGGCGCCACCGCCGCCCTGATCCCGCAAGACCCGCTGACCGCGCTGAACCCGTCGCATCGCATCGGGCCGCAGATCACCGACCGGCTGGTCGATATCCTCGGCTGGACGCGGGCCAAGGCCGAAGCCCGGGCGGTGGAGCTTCTGGCCGAGGTGCAGATCGCCGATCCCGCCCGCGTGCTGCGGCAGTATCCGCACGAGCTTTCGGGCGGCATGCGTCAGCGCATCCTGATCGCCAGCGCCTTCGCTGCCGAGCCCCGGCTGATCGTCGCCGACGAGCCGACGACGGCGCTGGATGTGACGGTGCAGAAACAGATCCTGCGGCTGATCGCGGGGATGCAGGCGCGGCATGGGACGGCGCTGTTGTTCGTGACGCATGACCTGGGCGTGGTCTCCAAGGTCTGCCAGCGGCTGTCGGTTCTGTATTCCGGCATGGTGGTCGAGGATGCCACGGTCGCCGATTTCTTCGCCGCCCCAAAGCACCCCTATTCCGCCGCGCTTCTCGCCGCCACGCCGCGTTACACCGACCCTTCCGCCGGGCTGAACCCGGTGCCCGAGGCCGTCATCGCCGCCGTCCGCGCCGAGGTGGCCGCATTCGATAAGGCGCATCATGGCTGACCTCTACCAGGTGGAAAACCTGCGCCTTTCGCTCGCCGACATGACGCAGCGCCGCGCTTTCGGGCCTGCGACGCAGGTCGAGATCCTGAAGGGCCTCAGCTTCACCCTGCCCCGGGGCAGCGTCACCGGCATCGTCGGCGGGTCGGGCTCGGGCAAATCGACGCTGGGGCGCGCGCTGGTGCGGCTGCTTGCGCCTTCCTCCGGCGCGATCCGCTTTGACGGGGTGGACCTGGCGCATATGACCGAGGCGCAGCTGCGCCCGCTGCGGCGCCGGTTCCAGATGATCTTCCAAGACCCGATGTCCTCGCTGAACCCCCGCCACCGCATCGCGACCCTCATCGCAGAGCCCCTGCGCCTGCACCGCTTCGACGCCATCCCCGCCCGCGTCGCCCGCGCCTTGGATCAAGTCGGTCTCGGAAGCGCCTATGCCAACCGCTTCCCGCACGAGCTCTCCGGCGGTCAGCGCCAGCGTGTGGGCATCGCGCGCGCCATCGCGCTGGAGCCCGATTTCATCCTGGCCGACGAGATCGTCTCGGGGCTGGATGTGTCCTCGCAGGCGCAGGTCTTGAACCTGCTGGAGCGGTTGGTGGCCGAGCTGGGGCTGACTTTGGCCTTCATCAGCCATGACCTTTCGGTCATCCGGCGGCTCTGCCAGCGCACCCTGGTTCTGCAGCACGGCCGCATCGTCGAAGACCGCCCGACCGCCGATCTTTTCGCCGCGCCAGAGGCCGATTACACCCGCGCGCTGTTGGAGGCGATCCCGCTGCCCGACCCATCGCAGCCTTGGGTTTAACGTCTGATTTTTCGCACCCTAAATCCCTTTTGATCGTATTGCGTCTGATATTTACGACATTATCGGCCCACGCTTGACCCAAACCCCTTAACGTCCTATCTTTGCAACCCTAGCCCCGCTCCTTCCCCTTTCCGTCGCAAAGATGACACCCAAACCCCTCCCCGCCGAGCTTGTCGCCTTTGGCGCCCGGATCGAGGCCTACCGCCTCGCCCGCAACATCACGCAAGACCAGCTCGCGAAATCTGCGGGCCTGTCGCGCTCGACCCTCGCGCGGCTGGAAAGCACCGGCGCGGCCACGACCGAGACGCTGATCCGCCTGCTGCAGGCGCTCGGCCTCGGCGAAAGGCTGGCGCTCCTCCTGCCAGAGGCCAAGCCCTCCCCGCTCTCCGGCCCCCGTCAGCGCGCAAGACCGCGCCCGCGGCCCGCCACCCGCCAGCCCTGGGGGGATGAGGCGTGACGCGCGCCACCGTCAGCCTCTGGGGCACCCGCGTCGGCGCCGTCACATGGCCCGAAGAGGGCCGCCCCTTGGGCCTTTTCGAATACGACCCCGATTTCATCGACCGCGGCATCGAGATCTCGCCCTTCACCCTGCCCTTGCGCCCCGGCCCCTTCGACTTCCCCGAGCTTGCGCCCGAGACGTTCAAGGGCCTCCCCGGCCTTCTCGCCGACAGCCTGCCCGACAAGTTCGGCAACCTGCTGATCGACCGCTGGCTGGCCGAGCAAGGCCGCGCGCCGGGCAGTTTCGACCCCGTGGAGCGGCTGTGTTACACCGGCAAGCGCGGCATGGGCGCCTTGGAATTCGCGCCCGAGGCCGGGCCGCGGGTCAAATCCCATCCCGTTCAGATCGCGCCCCTGGTCGATCTTGCGAACCGCGTGATCGCCGACCGCCAGGGCCTTCATGGTCGGCTGACCGGCCAGGACGACCATGCCGCGCTGGAGGAGATCCTCGTCATCGGCACCTCGGCGGGCGGCGCGCGGGCCAAGGCGGTCATCGCCTGGAACGAGGCCACCGGAGAGTTCCGCTCGGGCCAGGTCGAGAGCGCCCCGGGCTTTTCGCAATGGCTCATCAAGTTCGACGGGGTCAGCGGCAATGCCGACCACGAGCTGGCCGATCCGCAAGGCTTCGGGCGGCTGGAATATGCCTTCTCGCAGCTGGCGGGGGCGGCGGGGGTCACCATGGCGCCCTGCCGTCTGCATCACGAAGGGGGACGCGCGCATTTCATGACCCGCCGCTTCGACCGGACGCCCGCGGGCAAGCTGCATATGCAATCGCTCGGCGCGCTGCGGCATTTCGATTTCAACCGCCCCCGCGCCTATTCCTACGAGCAGGCGATCGAGACGATCCGCCTCCTGGACCTCGGCCCCGAGGCCCTGGCCCAGCAGGTCCGCCGCGCCTTTTTGAACCTCGCGATCCGCAACCAGGACGACCATGTGAAGAACATCGCCTTCCTGATGGACCGCAACGGGCAATGGTCGCTTTCGCCCGCCTATGACGTGACTTACGCCCATAACCCCGCGGGCTTCTGGACGGCCGAGCACCAGATGTCGCTGGCCGGAAAGACCGATCACTTCACGGCCGACGACCTGATCGGCTTCGGCCGCTTCGCCGGTCTGAAACCGGCGGCGATCCGGCGGATGATGGCGGAAATCGCCGCGGCGCTGCAGGGGTGGGAGACCCTGGCCGATGCCGCCGGCGTCCCCGAAGACCTGATGCGCCGCGCCCGCACTGGCTTTCGCGCGGCGCTTTTCGCCTAGGCCACGGCCTGCGCCCCGGTGATCTCGACCAGCGAACCGCACATGAAGGCCGCCTCGTCGCTGGCGAGGAAGGCGACCAGCGCCGCGACCTCCTCGGGCTTGCCAATCCGGCCGAAGGGCACCAGCCTGTCGAGGTCGGCAATCGTGCGGCCCGCGCGTTTCACCCCGGCCTCCAGCATCGGCGTGTGGATCTCTCCCGGGCAAACCGCGTTCACCCGTATCTTTTGCGGCGCGTAATCGCGGGCGAGGTTCTGGGTAAAGCTCGCCACCGCCGCCTTGGTGACGTTATAGGCGATGTGGTTCGGGGCGGGGTAAAGGCCCCATTGGCTGGCGGTGTTGACGATGGCACCGCCTCCGGCCGCGATCATATGGGGCAGCGCGGCCTGGCACAGGTGGAACATCGCGTCGATGTTCACGGCGAAGCGCACATCCCAATCCTCGGGCGTCAGCGCCAGAAGCGCCCCGCGGCGGTTGATCCCGGCATTGTTGCAAAGCACGTCGATGCGGCCCTCCTGCGCCATCGCATCGGCGATCACCGCCTGGCAGCCCTCGCGTTTGGAGATATCCGCCCCGAAGGCCCGCGCCCGGCCGCCTTCGGCGCGGATGGCCCCCGCCGTCGCCTCGGCGCCTTCGGCATTCACATCGGTGATGACGACCCGCGCGCCTTCGGAGGCGAACCTGGCCCCGATGGCCGAGCCGATGCCCCCCGCCGCGCCGGTGACGATGACGACCTTGTCCTGAAAGCGCATGATCTCTCCTTAGCGCAGGTAACTGCCGCCGTTCACATCCAACACCGCGCCGTTCAGCGAGACTTGGGAGGGGCGGAAACAAAAGGCGGCGAGCTCGCCGATCTCTTGCGGCGCGGCCATACGGCCGATGGGGATGCCATTCAGCGCCGCCGCCGCGCCGTGCTGGGCGATGAAGGCCTCGGCCATCTCGGTGCGGACCCAGCCGGGGGCCAATGCGACGGCTGTGATCCCCTCTGCCCCATGGGATTGCGCGATGGACTTGGTCAAATTGATCAGCGCAGCCTTGGAGGCGCCGTAAGCCATGGCATCCGACGCATAGCCGCGCTGCCCGGCGCGGGAGGCGATGTTGAGGATGCGCCCCCCGCCCTGCGCCCGAAAATGCAGGATCGCGGCCTTGCATAGGTCTGCCGCGGCAAAGAAATTCACCTGGAACTCGCGCGCCCAAACCGCTTGCCAGAGGACGAGGTCGGCCGTGACCGCGACCTCCGACCGGATGCCGGCGTTGTTGACCAGGCCGGTGATCGGGCCATGTGCTTCGGCCTCGGCCCAGAGGCGGGTGGCGGCGGCAGGGTCGCTCAGGTCGGCGGCCAGCGCCACGCCGCCGGTCTCGGCCGCTAGGGCCTCCGCCGCGTCGCGGTTCCGCGTGCAGTGGATCAGAACCCGGGCGCCCTCTGCCGCCAGCGCCAGGGTGATGGCCACCCCGATGGCGCCGGTCGCGCCGGTCACGAGGATGGTCTGTCGGTCGAGATAGGGCATCGGCTTTACCTGTCGGCACACTGTCGACAAGTTAGGCGACAGGGGGAGCCGCTGTCAACCCTGGAAGGCCGCCACCGCATCGGCACCGGCAGGCAGCCGCGCGGGCGCCGAGGGGTCGGTCGCCGCGCGCCAGACCGCCGCGGTCACATCCTCGGCCCGAGTCAGGGCGCCAGGGTCTTCGGCCCCGAAGCGGGCGAAGACCTCTTGCGCCAGCGCGCCATAGGCCTCGGGGATGCCCGTCATCCGCGCCTGGGCATTGGCGCCGAAGCGGGTCTCGGGCGCACGGCCCGGCAGGACGGTATGGGCGCGGATGCCGAAGGGGGCAAGCTCCAGCGCCAGCACTTCGGTAAAGGCATTCAGCGCGGCCTTGCTGGCGGTATAGGCCGACAGCAGGTGCAGGGGTTTCAGCGTGACCGAGGACGAGACGTTGACGATCACCCCCGCCCGCCGCGCCCGCATCTGCGACAGGACAGCGCGGATCAGCTCCATCGGGCCGAAGGTGTTGGTCGCGAAAAGCGCCTGCACCGCCTCGGGCGGGGTGCCCTCATGCGCGTTCAGCCAGCCGATGCCGGCATTGTTCACCAGGACGTCGATGGGCAGCTTGGCGGTCTCGGCGATGCTGGCCGGGTCGGTGACATCCAAAGCGATGACGCGCATCCGGTCGGAGGTCGGCAGCAGCGCAGGATCTGGGCGGCGCATGGCGGCGATGACGCTCCACCCGCGGGCGTGGAAGCTGTGGGCGAGGTCGAGGCCGAAGCCGGAGGAGCAGCCGGTGATGAGGACGGTTTGCATGGACGTTCCTTTCTGTGGAGCCCGGAATATGGACATGGCGAGCAAGACGATCTATGTGAGAAAGTCCGCATTCCTTGCGCCATAGTCCGAAATGTCCGACCCACTGACCCAGATCGTCACCTTGCTGCGCCCCCGCGCGCCCTTTGCCAAGCTCGCCAGCGCCGCGGGCGCGTGGCGGGTCAGGCGCGACGATCTGAGCGGCGTCTTCTATAACCTGACGCTGATGGGTCGCGCGGTCATGGTGGTGGGCGGCGAACGCATCGTGCTGGAGGCCGGGGATTTCGTGCTGGCGCCCGATGCCAAGGGCTTCGTGATGGAAAGCGACCCGGCGCCGCCTGCGGGGCGTTTCAGCACCCCGCGCATGGTCTCTCCCGGCCAGGCGCGGATCGGGGATGAGGCGCTGCCGGTGACGGTGCAGCAGCTGATCGGCCATTGCAGCTTTGGCGCGCGGGATGCGGGGCTGCTGGTCGGGCTCTTGCCGGGGCTCGTCGTGGTACGGGGGTCCGAGCGCCTGGGGATGCTGACGCGGCTGGTGGCGGAGGAGGCGCGGGCCGAACGCCCGGGGCGCGAGGTGGTGCTGGAGCGGCTGTTGGAGGTCTTGCTGATCGAGGCGATGCGCTCGGACACCGGGCCCGCCGCGGCGCCGGGCCTCTTGCGCGGTCTGGCGGATGCGCGGCTCTCGACCGTTCTGCGCGCGCTGCACGACGATCCGGGGCGGGCCTGGACGGTGGCAGAGCTGGCGCGGCGGGCGGGCCTGTCGCGCTCGACCTTTTTCACCCGGTTCGAGGCCCAGGTCGGCCGCCCGCCGATGGAGTATCTGACCGGCTGGCGGATGACCCTGGCCAAGGATTGGCTGGCCGCGGGTCAGCTTCGCAGCGCCGAGATCGCGGGGCGGCTGGGCTATGGCTCGGCCGCGGCCTTTGCCACGGCTTTTGCGCGGGAGGTGGGTCTGCCCCCCGCGCAATATGCTCGGTCTATAGCCTAGTTCTGGTTCTGGCCCATCCGCTCGAAAGCGACCGGCGAGGCCGCCTTCAGCCGCAGCGACGCCAGCAGCCCGAGGACCGCCGCCAGGGGGATCAGCCCCGGCAGCACCCAGGCCAGGGCGCCGCCCGACGTCCCCGTCAGATCGCCGAAGTTGCGGTAGATATAGACGAAGAGCCCCGCCATGATCAGCCCCGAGACCAGGGGCAGGATCAGCGTCGTCACCGGATTGCCGCCGCCCTGCTGGCGGAAGAAGGCGATGACGGCAAAGGCGGTCACGGTCATCATCCCCAGAACGCCGAGCGTGCCGATCTGGCTGATCCAGGTGAACATCTGCAGCACCGGGTCGAGGCCCAGCCCCGCAAAAACCGCCAGCACGATCAGCGCACCGATGGTCTGGACCACGCTGCCGATATGGGGGCTTTCATGCGCCAGGTGGGTCTGGCCAAAGGCGGCTGGCAACAGCCCCTCGCGCCCCGCCACATAGGAATAGCGCGCGATATAGTTGTGGAAGGCCGACAGCGCGGCGAACAGCGACGAGACCAGCAAGAGCCCCGCGACATTGGCCACCGTACCGCCCGCATAGCGCCCGGCGAGGTCGAAGAAGAAAACGGTCGGATCGGGCAGGCCCTGCAGCGTCGGCAAAAGCTTCTCGGCCCCGGTGCCCACGATCATCAGCCAGGTGGTGAAGATGAAGAACAGCCCGATCATCAGCACCGAGAGATAGGTGGCGCGGGGAATGGTCTTCTCCGGCTCGCGCGCCTCTTCGGCATAGATCGTGGTCGCCTCGAAGCCGATGAACGACCCAAGGCAGAACAGCACGGCCGCCGTCAGCGAGCCCGAGTTGAAGGCCGCCCCGTCGAAGATGTTCAAGGCCAGCCCGTGGTCACCGCCCTGCCCGATGATGGCAAAATCGACGACGAAGACGATCAGGTATTCCAGACCCACCAGCACGACCATGACCTTGGCCGAAAGATCGACCTGGCGATAGCCCAGCACGGCCACCAACAGCAGCGCCAGAAGGCTCCAGACATACCAGGGCAAGGTCAGGCCGAAGCCGCCGAAGACACCCGCGGCGACCCCGCCGAAGAGGCCGATCAGCCCGAATTGCATGGCGTTATAG